>DAOUWZ010000001.1 GCA_030666865.1 bacterium
GCAGGAATGACAGTGTGGCAAATAGAAATTTATAAAGAATAAGGGAGTAGGATGTATTAATAACGATTAATTAACATTATTAAACTAACTGTGGTGTGACGGCTAATACCCCGTCAGCTTGCTGCGGGGATAATTTATTTTTTATTTTTTTATTTTATCATTAATTTTTTGGCAATTAATTTTTTATGACTATCGGGCTACTAAGAAACAGTAATAATAGGTTTTATTTCATCTTTAATATATTTATCTTTGAACACCTTGCCTCTATATTTTGGTGTCCATACAATGTGGTATTTACAATCATAAAAGCAATGTGATAACGTACGTATAGTACGTCTTTGTGTTTTTAATGACATACTAAAAAACCACCTCCTTTCTAGACCAAAGTTGGTGGTTTTTATATTACTAGCTTCGCTGTTAAACGTAGACCCCAGTTGCACTGGGGGTTTATAGATTAATAACTCGCCCCCCTGATAAGGGGGGTTGGGGGGTTATTCATCTTAATTAAACCCCCTTTCCTGCCTGCCGGTCATCGACTCCGAGATGAGCCTCGTGCTCAGACTCGAGGAGCAGACAGGAATTCCCCCTTATCAGGGGGACTAAAAAAATAAAAAATATATTTATTTAATAATTTGATATACTTTACCTAATATTAGTAAAAAACATCCCGCCTCTCACGAGAGGCAGGATTATATTATATACTTCTCTGTTTATTTAATCAATTACTTTTTGTGGTTCATCATAAAATCCAAATCCAGTACCAGCTGGAATCAGTCTGCCAATAATCACATTTTCTTTTAACCCTCTGAGATAATCTACTTGTCCGGAAACTGCGGCATTAATAAGCACTCTGGCAGTTTCTTGGAATGAAGCAGCTGATAACCAAGATTCAGTTGTTAAAGATGCTTTGGTAATACCAAATAACATTCCTTCGCCGGTGGCCTCTTTTTTACCTTTGTTCAAATTATCATTGGCTTCATCAAACTTCCACATTTCTACTATTTCACCAGGCATTAAATCTGTATCACCTGACTCTTTGACAAGTATTCTAGAAAACATATTTCTAATAATAATCTCTACGT
This sequence comes from bacterium, assembly GCA_030666865.1. GTDB lineage: Bacteria > Patescibacteriota > Patescibacteriia > S139-126 > S139-126 > DAOUWZ01. Next base: position 1,083 of record DAOUWZ010000001.1, read on the forward strand.
GCTTATCATTTAAATTCTGTCCCTGAGAAGAATAAATATATTGGATTTCTTTCAAAATATATTGCTGAACAGCTTCTTTACCTTTTAATTTATATAATACTTGCAAATCAATAGAACCTTCAGTAAGCACAGCGCCAGGACTTATCAAATCATTTTCTTCAACTACTAAATTGTAAGTATTCGGAATAATCCACTCTTTCATTCCACCAATATCTCCAACCAAAATTAATTCTTTATTGTTTAATTTTATTTGACCAGCATACTCGGCTTTAACCTTTGTATCGCTTGTAATAAATAAGGTATCACCAACTTCAACATCCTGCTTATCCTTTACTCTTATTTTGCCATCTGGATATTCTTCAATTTTGTATGATGTAACCTGTGGTTCTTCAAACAAAACTTTTACTATTTTTTGTTTCTGCTGTCTCTCAATTTTCACTTTGCCTTTAACATCGCAAATAAAAGCCTTTTTCTTTGGATTTCTGGCTTCAAAAATTTCTTCAACACGAGGCAAGCCTTGTGTTACATCAGTTTCACCAGCTACACCGCCGGTATGAAAAGTTCTCATGGTCAATTGTGTGCCTGGCTCACCAATAGACTGAGCAGCCATAATACCAACAGCGGCTCCAACTTTAACTGGTTTATTATATGCCAAATTATAGCCATAACAGCTAGCGCAAACTCCATGTTTTGATTTACAGCTATAAACAGATCTGATCTTAACTTGATCTAAATCAAGTTTATCGATTATAGCTACTGTTTTCTTGTCAACAATACTATTTTTCTTAGCTATTACTTTACCCTTCTTATCTTTAATATCTTGTAATATTGTTCGACCAAATAAACGAGGAGCTAAGCTTGCCCCAATATTTTCTGAGCCTTGTTTGGTTAACATAGTTCCGTCTTTATCACCACAATTCTCTTGATTTACAACCATGTCTTGAGCTACATCAATTAGACGACGTGTTAAATAACCAGCATTAGCTGTTCTAAGAGCAGTATCTGACAAACCTTTTCTTGCTCCATGAGTAGAAATAAAATATTCCAAAACATTAAAACCTTCCTTAAAATTTGACTTAATAGGCAATTCAATAATATCACCACTAGGATTAATCACTAAACCTTTCATACCAATAATTTGAGTAAGTTGACCCCATGAACCACGAGCGCCTGATTCAATCATAGAACTTACCGGTCCATCCTCATCAATCGTATTTTTGGACTTTTCAGTAATTTTATTCTTAGCATTTGTCCAAATATCAATTATTTTAACTTTGCGCTCATCTTCTGTCAGTAAACCATTTTCATATTGTGAATATGTTTCTTTGACAAGCTTATCAGCTTTATCTATCAATCCTGATTTATGTTTTGAAACCTGCAAATCATCCATTCCCCATGACCAACCTGACTGAGTAATGTATTCAAAAGCCATGTCTTTAATTTTATCAAAAGTAGCTGCCGCAACCTCATTGTCATATTCCAATATTACATCACTTACAATCTGACGAATTTTTTTACGTTCTACCAATTCATTAATAAAATCAAAATCTTCAGGAAATACTTCGTTGAATAAAATTCTTCCCACTGTGCTAATACATTGCTTGCCTTTGATATCTATTTTGATAGCATCACGCAAATCTATATAATCTAATTCATAAGCTAATTTTACCTCATCAAAAGATGAATAATATTTAAGTTTCTTGGCATCTTCATATACATTAATATATGTCATATAATAAGCTCCCCAAACTATATCCTGCTGAGGTGTTACCACTGGGTCTCCGGTAGCAGGTTTTAATAAATTATGAACTGACAGCATTATCTCAACTGCTTCTTTTTTTGATTCTTCAGTCAAAGGAACATGAACAGCCATCTGATCACCATCAAAATCAGCATTAAAAGCACTACAAACCAATGGATGTAATTGAATTGCTTTACCCTCTATCAAAACTGGTTGAAATGCCTGAATACCCAAACGATGCAAAGTTGGAGCTCTATTCAAAAGTACATTCGCTTTGTTGGTTATTTCTTCAAGAATATCCCAAACTTCTGAATGCCCAGCTTCAATATATCTATTGGCGCTTCTAACATTATGAACATATTCTTCTTTTATCAGTCTGGAAATAACAAATGGTTTAAAAAGCTCTAAAGCCATCATTTTTGGCAAACCACATTGATTCATTCTTAGATGTGAACCAGCTACAATTACACTACGACCTGAATAATCAACCCTTTTGCCAAGCAAATTTTGTCTAAATCTTCCCTGCTTGCCCTTTAACATATCGGCAATAGACTTTAATTGCCGTTTTTGACCAGTAGATGCTGTTACTGTCTTGCCATGACGAGCTGAATTATCAATTAAAGCATCAACTGCCTCTTGAAGCATACGTTTTTCATTTCTTTGAATTACTTCTGGAGCGTTAAGATTGATCAATCTTTTAAGCCTATTATTTCGATTGATTACTCTACGATATAAATCGTTCAAATCAGAAGTAGCAAACCTTCCGCCATCAAGTGGTACCATTGGTCTGAGATCAGGTGGAATAACAGGAATAGCAGTTAAAACCATATCTTGGGAATTGATTTTATTACGAATAAAATTATTGACTAATTGCAATCTTCTATATATTTTTTTACGTTTTGATCCTTGTGTTTCAGCGGCGCTTTTCACCAAAATTTCTGATAACCCTTTAAGATTAACTTCCGACAATAATTCGTGTATTGCTTCAGCTCCAATGTGGGCTTCAAAAATGTGACCATACTTCAATGATAAATCCTGATAAGTATGTTCTGAAATAACTGTAAGCACTTGTAAATCCTCCAATTCACGACGAGCTATTTTCACCGCTTTTTCCAATTCTTTCAATTTCTTATTTTTATTTTCTTCAAGCAATTCCACTTTACCTGAAAATTCTTTTTCTAACTTATTTTTACCAATTTCGGTCATCTTTTCTTGATCAAAAGCCTGAGCCTTTTCTTTTTGCAAATTTTCTAAAGCTCTTTTCGATTCTGATCCGATAAATTTAATTTTTGATTTATATTCAGAGTCAACTTGTTTCAATAATTCTTGTTTTTGCTCTTCATTAACATGAGTAATAACAAAATTGGCGAAGTACACGACTTTTTCGAGTTCCTGAGTTGACATATTTAACATCAAACCAATACGCGAAGGTATTCCTCTCAAAAACCAAATATGAGTAACTGGTGAAGCCAAATCTATATGACCCATTCTCTCTCTCCTTACAGACGATCTAGTCACTTCAACTCCGCATTTATCACAAATAATACCTTTATAACGAATTTTCTTATATTTACCGCAATAACATTCCCAATCTTTAGTAGGCCCAAAAATCTTTTCACAAAATAATCCATCTTTCTCTGGTTTTTGAGTTCGATAATTGATAGTTTCGGGCTTGGTTACCTCTCCTTTTGACCATCTATGAATATCATTTGGTGAAGCCAAGCGCAACCTAATAGCGTCAAACTCCAATTGGTCATTTGATTCTCCAAATATTGTTGATATTGTTTTAGTTGATGAAGGGTGTGACATATATAATCTAATTTATTAAAATAAAATATTATTTATCAGGCTTTTTTCGTAATTAGTTTTGTAGTAATCCCGCAACTGGTGAACACCGCCTAGACAGAACTGGCAGTAGGAACTAATTATACAATAAACTACTTATCCTTATCTTTATTCTTTTCATTATCAATATCTACTACTTTTCCTTTTTTAATCAATTCAACATCCAAAACTAATCCTTTCAATTCTCGCATCAAAACATTGAACGATTCTGGAATATTTAATTTCTGAATTCTTTCACCTTTAATAATTGATTCGTAAGCTTTACTTCTACCTGGAACATCGTCAGATTTAATAGTCAATATTTCTTGCAATGAATAAGATGCTCCATAGGCTTCCAAAGCCCATACTTCCATTTCTCCAAAGCGCTGACCACCAAACTGCGCCTTACCACCCAATGGCTGTTGGGTAACCAATGAGTAAGGACCAATAGACCGTTGATGAATTTTATCCTCAACTAAATGATTCAACTTCAACATATACATAACACCGACTGTAGTTTTATTCTGAAAAGACTTGCCAGTTCGTCCGTCATATAATTGAACTTTACCATCCTCTGAAATTCCAGCTTTCTTTAATTCTTTTTTTATTTCATCAACAGTAACACCATCAAGCGCTGGGCTGGCAATTTTATAACCCAGTTTACTAGCTGCATAGCCTAAATGAACTTCCAATAATTGTCCTAGATTCATACGAGACACAATACCAAGTGGGTTTAACATAATATCAATAGGAGTTCCATCAGGTAAAAATGGCATATCTTGCTCAGGTATAATTCTGGAAATTACACCTTTATTTCCATGTCTACCAGCCATCTTATCACCAACCTGTATCTTACGCAGACTAGCAACTGACACTTGAATTGTTTTCAACACGCCAGCTGAAAGCTTATCACCGTTTTCCCTAGAAAATATTTTTACATCAACAACCTTGCCATGCTCACCGTGTTCCAAATACATTGATGAATCACGAACATCTTTGGCTTTTTCGCCAAAAATAGCTCTCAATAATTTTTCTTCAGCTGATAATTCTGTTTCACCTTTTGGAGTAATCTTACCAACTAAAATATCACCTGAAGACACTTCTGCTCCAACTCTGACTACGCCTTCTTCATCCAAATCTTTGAGTTTTTCTTCGCCAACATTTGGAATATCACGAGTTATCACTTCTTCACCCAATTTTGTATCTCTAATATCAATTGAATAATCAGTTATATGAATGGAAGAATATCTATCTTCTCGAACTACTTTTTCAGAAATCATTATCGCATCTTCATAGTTACCACCTTCCCAAGTCATAAAGGCAATTAGCATGTTTTGTCCCAAAGCCAGTTCACCGCCTTGAGTTGCTGGTCCATCTGCTAAAACATCGCCTTTAGATACTTTAACTTTATTATCTACGGCAATAATTTGATTCATACAGGTGGAAGCATTTGATCTCAAAAATTTACTCAATATATATTCATTATTTCCCCCATTCTTATCTTTAACCACGATACGACCAGCATCAATTTCTACAACCTCTCCATCCTGTTTAACAACCATGGTATGACCTGAATCGTAAGCTGCTCTTCTTTCAACGCCAGTACCAACTATAGGGGATTCAGGCTTAACAACAGACACGGCCTGACGCTGCATGTTTGTCCCCATTAAAGCACGGACTGCATCATCATGTTCAACAAAAGGAATCAGAGATGTTGAAACTGATAAAATTTGCTTTGGCGAAACATCAACATAATCAACATTTTCGACATGAATAATTGTGGCTTTCTGACCAACACGCGCTTCTACCCACTTTTTAACAAAATAACCATCATCATCAACTTTAGTAGTCGCTGGAGTAGTTGAATATCCATCTTCAGTAAAAGCATCTAAATAATCAACTTGATCGGATACTCGCGGCTTAATCAGAATTTTTTTAATATCAGTTTTTGCCAAAACTTTTGCTAATTCTTTAGTAATATTTTGATCTTTGGAAATAATTATATTTCCTGATTTAGGGTCAGTAATATTTTCTCTGGCTATTTCACCCTCTGTTAATTCCGAACTATTATTTACTTCTTTTATTACTTTTCTAAAAGGAGTCTCAATAAAACCAAAATCATTTACTCTGGCAAAACTGGCCAAATGACCAACTAAACCAATATTCGGACCTTCTGGTGTAGCAATTGGACAAATTCTTCCATAATGGGTTGTGTGTACATCACGAACTTCAAACCCTGCCCGCTCTCTTGATAAACCACCTGGACCCATAGCAGATAAACGTCTCTTATGTTCCAATTCAGCCAAAGGATTAGTTTGATCCATAAACTGAGATAGCTGTGATGACATAAAAAACTCTTTTATTGATCCAATTAATGGTCTGGCATTAATCAATTGATTTGGGGTAAGAGTATTAATATCAAGAGTAGACATCCTGTCTCTAACTATCCTTTCCATTCTAGCGAGCCCGACTCTAAATTTATTTTGGATCAATTCACCAACCGCCCTGACTCTTCTATTGCCCAAATGATCAATATCATCAGATTTATCTTGAGTGATATTTAAACGAATAACTTCCTTAATAATCATTATTAAATCTTCTCTTCGCAACACTCTATTTTCTGGATTGTTCTCAACATCAACACCAAAACGTTGGTTCAATTTGTATCTACCTACTCTACCAAAATCATATCTATCAAAACGGAAAAACATAGCATATATTAAACTTTTAGCATTTTCAGCGGTTGCCAAATCTCCAGGTCTGATTCTCTTATATACTTCAATTAAACCTTCATCTTTGTTGTTGGCAATATCTTTATCTAAAGTTGCTTTGATGTAATCCATATTTGGATCATTATTTACATCTTTGAATAAATTGATTATTTCTTCTTCTGTTTCATAACCAAAAGCCCGCAATAATGAAGTTACTGCGACTTTTCTTTTTCTATCAATTTTTACATACAAAACACTATTTACATCAGTTTCAATTTCAAGCCAAGCTCCTCGGTTTGGAATAATTTTAGCGCCATAATATTTTCGTCCGCGAATTAAAGTAGTTGTAAAAAATACACCAGCACTTCTTATTAATTGTGACACTACTACTCTTTCAATACCATTAACTATAAAAGTTCCTCTATCAGTCATCAAAGGAAAATCACCTAAATATATTTCTTGTTCTTTTGTTTCTCCGGTTCTTTTATTCATCAGCCGGATAAGAGTTCGAAGCGGCGCTTCGTATGTTACATTTTTTTCTTTGGCAACTTGTTCATTAAACTTTGGCTCATCTAAATAATAATCTAATAAATAAAGTTCCAAATCTCTGCCAATAAAATCTTTTATTGGATTTATCTCTGCGAATAATTCTTTCAACCCTTCTTGGAAAAACCATTCATAAGAATCTTTTTGTACCTCTATCAAATCAGGCAGTTTAAGTATTTGCTTAAACTTTGAAAAATAAACACGTTCTTTTGACAAGTTTCTCGCAGACATAAAAATTACTCCTTTCTTATTTATTTAGAAACGAGTTGTTTAATATTTAACCTAATATTAAGTAAAAAACTTTCACAAAAATTGGCTGATGCTTAAAAAATGCTGGATTAATTAGCTTTACACGATAAAATTAGAATAACAGAAATAAATAGGCATGTCAATAAAATAACTATTTGTTATAAATTGTCAATTCTGCGACCGCAACATTAAAAAATAGCTAATATTAGCCAAATAATTACATTTAAACGATTCTACCTAAATATAATATTAACACAATTTTTCCACAATTATTCAATTATTTTAAATATTTTTGAACAACAATCCTATCATCCCATGCAATTTTGCCTTTTTTTGTAACAATACATTGCTCGCTTCCTTTACCTGTTATTATTATCACATCACCTGTTTTTGCCAATTTTATTGCCTTTTTAATGGCTTTAGCTCTATCTAACTCTTTATACTTCTCTATCTGACAATCAACTATACCTTCCCAAACATCATTGATAATTTTTTCTGGATCTTCATCATATGGATCTTCATTGGTGATTATGGCAATATCTGCATATTTACCTGCAATAAATCCTAATTTAGGTCTCTTTCCCTTGTCCCTGCCACCGCCGCAGGATCCTAAAACAGTAATTAATCTATTATATTTTGGTTTTAAGGTCTGATAAACAGCTTCCAAACTTTCTGGAGTATGCGCATAATCAACAATTACAGAAAAATCCCGCCCAGATTCAATTTTTTCCATGCGACCAGGCACACACTTGAAAGAGGCTAAACCTTTTATTATATCTATCCACTGAATATTTTGTGATTTTGCTACTGAAATAGCAGCCAAAGAATTATATATATTAAATTCTCCTGGTAATAACACGTTCATACGATGGCCCTTCACTTCAAAGGTATGACCTTCCTTAGTTTTGTTAACATTAATTGCCTGTAAATCTGATCGGTTCTTTATTGAATAATAAATATATTGCTTAGCTGAAAATAATTTATAATATTCTGCATACTCATCATCAACATTTAAAATACTAATTTGTTGTCCGGTTAATTTTTTAAATAATTCTGCTTTAGCTTTTTTATAATTTTCAAAACTACCATGTGATTCAATGTGTTCAGGTGAAAGATTTGTAAAAACACCTACTTGATATTTTATTCCAATATGACGATGCTGTTTAATCCCTTCAGATGAAGTTTCAACCACCGCATATTCGCAACCTTGATTTACCATTTTTCTCAAAATTTTTTGCAAAGCAAATCTACCTTGCATAGTCATTTTGGTATTATTGATCCATTCTTTATTAATAATTTTAATATTAGCAGTTGTAGTCATGCCTACCTTAAACCCGGCTTGTGTTAAAATTTGCCAAATCATATTACAAGTAGTGGTCTTACCTTTGGTGCCAGTTACTCCAATCACAATTAATTTCCTTGAAGGAAATAAAAAAATAATATTAGCCAAATAAGCCAATATTAAATGATATTTATCAAGTAAATAAACTGGTAGAATTCTTTTAATCATTTTCTTCCAATTCATTCTTTGTTCTTTAATTCTTCTACATCACTTTTAATACTTACAATGATGTCCTTTATTTCATTTATCATTTGTTCGGAATGAATATCAGCCTGATAATCAGCCTCGTCTCTTAAATCATCTCTTCCAGCTGCCCGATTTTGAGTCATCAAAAGAATTGCCATCAAAATAATTGCTTCCAATGACACGACCATGGTTAAAGTATTTATTTCATACTTAGCAATAAACCACCAAACAAACCAAATAACATGAATAAGCAAAAAACTCCACGAACCGCACCATTCGGAAATTTTATCAGCTAATATTTCAAACCAAGTGCGCGTTTTATCAAGTCGTTCACTAACATTGAAAGGTTTGTTAATTGTTGTTTTCATATTATTTATTATTCACCCATTCGCCTGCCCGCCGAATTGGAGGAATTAGAGATAAGTTTATTTAAAAAATTTTCTAATTCAGAAATATCTTCGGGTTTGCCAAAATCAATCCAATAATCTTGTAAGATTAAAACTTTTACTTTTTTTTGTCCAGCCAATTTAGTTACGGCGTCAGTAATTTCATATTCTCCTCGCGGGGATAATTCAACCCTGTCAGCGATATCATATACCTCTGGATTAAATTTATATAATCCGGCATTTATAATATTTGACTCTGGTTTAGGATTCTTCTCATCTATTCGTATTAAAAAATCATTCTTATCTTGCACTAAAGTCCCATAAAGTGTTGGATCTAGAGATAATAAACCGCCAATATAATTATACTCGTCATCCAAATCTCTAAAACTAGCCAAATCTTTCACTGAAAATAAATTATCACCATTTAGCGCTACAAATTGATCATCAATAACTTTATCTTTAGCAGCTAGTAAAGGCATTAATGATCCATATTTTTCCTTGCCTAAAATTTTAAATTGATCAATAAAATCTAAATCTGGAAATTCATGAACATATTCCTTTTTAAAATCCTTAAATTTTTCTGACAAATGGCCAGTAATTACAATAATCTCTTCATATCCAGCTTGCTTGATATTTTGCAAAAGATAATAAAGAAACGGCTTGCCATTTACCAAAATCAAATGTTTTGGCTTGTCACTAGCTAAATTTCTCATTCTAGTTCCACGACCTGCGGCAAATACAACTATTTTATTTATCATAATCCGATGCTAATTTACTAATTAATACTAATAATACTAATAGCCAAAATAAATTATTTATTAGTATAACTCGTATGCATTCGTATATTGGTATCGCGATTATAATATTTTCCTACCTAACTTATACAACTCATACCATGTTTTATTATACACCCAATCCCAAGCACCAACATAATTAACCTCCCTACCGCCAAAACCTTTTTTAAATCTAGTTATACCCGACCAACAACTCTCTTTATCACTCTTATTTATTTTTCTATTTCCTGGGGCAATCCCATAAAAATCAAACAACCCATAACTGGCCTCTTTGGCAGCTTTGATAGCTTGCCACTGTAATAGGTAAGGAGCCATAATATTTTTCTGCTGATCACTAGAAGCGCCATGCAAGTAAACTACCCGGTCGCCAAAAAATGAAAATAAAGCAGCTGCCAACGGTACACCGTCCTTTTCCGCAATTATCAACTTAATAGTTAATTCAAATTGATCAGAAGTTTTAGCAAATCGAAACTGATTCCAAAGCTGATAGTAATATTCCCTATGGTGAGAATAAAAATTATCACGTTTAGTTGTCAATTGCATCAATACCCAGAAAATATCAAAATCTTTAACACTGGCGCCAACACGCACTTTGACTTCTTTTTTTTCTGCCAACCGAATATTATATCTAGTTTTTTGATGCATACCTTTCAAAATATCAGCTTCAGATTTTTTCAAATCTACCACCCAAGTATCACGAGGCTGAATAGCATCGGTAGATTTTAAATTTAAATTGAAGAAATAATTTCCCAATTCTTCAATAGTTAATCTCGGTTCTAGACGTAAAAATATCTCCAATTTTGTATTAGTGTCAATCGTGATATCTCTACTTCTTGAAAGAAATAATTTAATAATTTCTTCTTTTTGAGATGTAGAAATATTTTGCTTAAATACTGGACCATAAGGACAATATAAATAAGTCCGACTTAGCGGTAATTTGTGTTCTATCATTGTGCCGACTGCCAAAATTTCATTATTTTCATAAATACCAAAACGCCAAATATTTTTACCAATAGATTTTTGAAATTCTCCCCACTCCCAGGACTGCAAAAATTGCCCGCCCTCTGCCAAGCTGACAAAATAATTCAATTCTTGTTTATTTGTAACCTCTTTAACTTGCATATTCCCCATGTAACATATTTACTCCGTTATTTCCCCAACAATCTTAAAACTTGTGATATTTTTTCTTCAACTGACAATTTATTATCTACTTGTTTGACAGCTTCTCTAATTTCAACTGGCTTATAACCAAGTGACTCCAAAGCTTCTACTACTTCACTGCTTGATTCACTACCAATAGAAGCAGTAAGACCAGCACCAATCTTTGACTTAAGTTCAACTACAATTCTCTCCGCTGTTTTCTTGCCAATACCATTTACCTTTTGCAAGAATCCGGGATCATCATTTGTTATAGCTTGCCGGATATCTTCTACTCCTGCAGCATCCAAAATAGACAAAGCAGATTTCGGACCAATGCCAGAAATTGTAATTAATAATTTGAAAAAATGATATTGACTTTCATTAGTAAATCCATAAAGATCAAAAGCATCTTCCCTAACTATTGTCACAATATCAAACTCAATATCTTGTCCGGGTTTAACATCTGATAGAATTCCTTTGGCAACAAATACCTCATAACCAACACCGCCAACTAATAAAGTTAGTGACTTTTCTCCTAATCTTTTCACTTGTCCAGTTAAATAAGAAATCATTAAATAGTATATAGTATTATGTATATAGTATATAGTATTTTCAGAATATTTGCATTTTTATAATAAAAATTGTATTTTAAAATTATCACCGTTATTTCACAAAATTAGAAAGGTACAAAAAATGAAAAAATTATCGTTTATAACTGGGGTATTAACAATTATAATAATAACTATCAATACATTATATCCCAAAATGACCATTTGGCTATGGGAAAATCTTTTTGTTAATTGGCGACAGGGCCTAGCAACAATCTATCTCGGTATAATAATTGTCTTTGCGCTGGCTGTAATATACAGCATAATAAAATTAAATCCCAATAGAGAAACAAAGCAATTTATTCAAAAATACCCTGAACATGAAACGATTATAGAAAATCTGGTAAACGAAATTGAGAGCTCCTTTGAGCTAACAATGGATAAAAAATTCGTGTTCAAAGCATTAAAAAGATTAATATTACGCGTAGCAAAATATTAATCTTTTTGCCAAACCCTAAAATTAAAGCCCTGTCCTTTCGGGCTTTTTTTCTTTAGTATTAAACTATATACTAATAAATTATCCCCGCAGTTTGCTTGCGGAGAATTCTTTAGATTGAAGTGCTCCGACCGCTACAGATTTGGATAATATTTATAATAATTGTTTATTTATATGTAAATATTATAATATAGATAAAGCGTGTAGCGGTCGGAGCACTTCAACCAAAATTCTGTTATCTAGTCGCCAATAGGTAAAATAAGTCATATGAATAAATTCCAACTACAATCCAAATTCAAACCTACCGGAGACCAACCAGGAGCAATTAAAAAATTGACCACGGGGCTCCAGCGCGGTAATAAAAAACAAACTCTACTTGGTGTCACTGGCTCTGGTAAAACTTTTACTATGGCTAATATTATTGAATTGACACAAAAACCAACTTTAATAATATCTCACAACAAAACGCTGGCAGCACAATTAGCTAGTGAATTTCAAGACTTTTTCCCAAGTAATGCTGTGCATTATTTTGTTTCTTATTATGACTACTACCAACCAGAAGCTTATATACCCCGCTCAGATACTTATATAGAAAAAGAAACTCAAATCAATGAAGAAATTGACCGCTTGCGTCACGCCGCTACTACTTCTTTGATGACTAGAAATGATGTAATAATCGTAGCTTCAGTTTCTTGTATTTATGGATTGGGAAACCCTCAGGAATATCTAGGCATGAAAATAAAACTAGTAATAAATAAAAAATATCAGCGCAAAGAAATCTTGAATCAGCTAAACATTATGCAATACCAACGCAATGATGTGGAATTGAAAAGAAATACTTATCAAGTCAAAGGTGAAATTATTTCTATTCATTCTTCAGCTATGCTTGATGCCTATATTCGGCTTAGTTTTTTTGGCGACCTGTTGGAAAAAATTGAAGAAATAAATTTTCTAACTGGTAAAATAATAAATACTTATCCAGAAATAGAGATATATTCTACTACTCACTATATTGCCGCGCCGAAAAAATTACCCACAATTATAAAAAAAATAAAAACAGAAATGCTGTCTCGGGTAAAAAAACTAAAAGCGCAAAATAAACTACTGGAGGCGCAAAGAATTTCCCAGCGAGTAAATTTTGATATTGAAATGATGGAAACAACTGGCTATTGCAATGGGGTTGAAAATTATTCGCGGTATTTTGACGGACGAAAAGCCGGCACCCCACCTTTTACTTTGATTGATTATTTTTCCAAAAATTATTTGATGTTTATTGATGAATCACATATGACTATTCCGCAAATCAGAGCCATGCAAGCAGGCGACCGTGCGCGTAAACAAACATTGGTTGATTTTGGTTTTAGATTGCCGTCAGCACTTGATAACCGACCGCTTAAATATGAAGAATTTGAACCAAAAATAAATCAAGTGGTTTATATATCTGCTACTCCGAATGAATATGAAAAACAAGCTTCCACTCAAATTGTAGAACAGCTGATCAGACCAACCGGACTACTTGATCCTAAAATTGTTATCAAACCAACTAAACATCAGATTGATAGCCTGCTTGAAGAAATAAATAAAACAATCGACAAAAAACAACGCGTGCTGGTAACAACTATAACCAAACGCCTAGCAGAAAATCTGACTGAATATTTACAAGAATTAGGGATTAAGGCGCAATACATTCACTCGGATGTAAAAACTTTTGAACGACTAGAAATTTTACAATCCCTGCGCCAAGGTGAATACGATGTACTAGTCGGGATAAATCTACTTCGAGAAGGTTTGGATTTGCCAGAAGTATCTTTAGTAGCAATCTTGGATGCTGATAAAGAAGGATTCTTGCGCTCGGACACTACTCTGATTCAAACTATGGGTCGGGCGGCCAGACACAAAGAGGGTAGAGTGATTATGTATGCTGATAAAATCACCGGTTCAATGAAACGAGCGATTGACGAAACAAGTCGTCGTCGTAAAACTCAAAAACAATACAATAAAAAGCATAATATTAAACCACAAACTATAGAAAAAGAAATCAAAAATATAATGCTGGCTGGAACCAGTAAACCTAAAGATACTGTAGATAAGATTGATGTTAGTAAATTACCTAAAAATGAAATTAAATTTATTGTTAAAGATTTAGAAGCACAAATGGAAATTGCGGCTGATAATTTACAATATGAAAAAGCAGCTAAATTAAGAGATCAAATCGCCGAGTTGAAAGGTATAAAAAAATAAATACTGATTTAAATCAGTATTTAAATAAGTATTTATTAAAATCTACCTACCAATAGATAAATAAAAAGGGCCTTAAATGGCCCTATTATTATGACGAGAAGGTATAAAAAAATCTATTACCGACTCAATTATATATTTTGTTATAAAGTATATAAGAACCCAACTTAAAGAAAATATAATAATTACAACCATATCAACCCAGCTCCATCCTTTAATTAAAACATTAACTAAATCATTAAGTATTTCCACAATTTACTCCTTTTAATTATTAAACTTTTACTGTCTTAATAATAAAATACTGTAATGAATAGTCAATACTACAAAATGATATTTAAATAGTGTAGCGGAAACCTTTAGGTTTCCACAATAACCAATGAACATACCGTGGTATGTTCATTGGTATGTTCATCCAAAAAAAAGGACGACTAGAGCCGCCCCTTTGATAAAAATAATCCAACTCTCTATTTACCGTAGTGACAGAGCGGTGCTCTGTCACTATAAATTTGATCAAAATATTAACAAGATTAAGTTAATGCTTAAACGACCTAACCCCAGTAAATACCATACTCATTTTATGTTCATCGACTGCGGTAATTACATCTTTATCTTTGATACTGCCACCTGGTTGGATGATTGCGGTAATTCCTGCCTTAGCTAAGGTATCCACGCCATCCCGAAAAGGGAAAAAAGCGTCTGAAGCGCAAACCGACCTCTGTACTCTATCACCAGCTTTTTTGATAGCAATATCTACTGAATCCACTCTGGACATTTGCCCAGAACCGCTGCCAACAATCATCTTATCTTTTACTAAAACTATAGCATTTGATTTCACATGTTTGGCTACTTGCCAAGCAAATAATAAATTTTCTAATTCTGTTTTACTAGGTTTTTTCTTGCTCACTATTTTTAAATTATCACTAGCCACTTTTGATTTATCAAAATCCTGCTCCAGCATGCCGCCTACTACTTGTCGGTAAGCTTTGACATTGCCGCTGGTTTTAATTTCACCAAGTTTCAATAAACGAATATTTTTTTTCTTCTTTAAAATATCAAGCACTGCTGGTTCATAATCGGGCGCCAACACTACCTCTGCAAAAACTTTATTGATAGCTTCCGCAATTTTGATAGTACAATCTCTATTCAAAACAATAATCCCGCCAAAAGCAGATAATGAATCACCAGCATAAGCATTTAAAAAAGCGGTGTCTATATCATCTGCTACTGCGCAACCGCAAGGATTAGTATGCTTGATAACAGCGGCGGCTGCTCTGTCAAATTCTTTAATTAGATTCAACGCGCCGTCAGCGTCCATGATATTATTATAGGAAAGTTCTTTGCCATGCAAAACTTCGGCATCTACCACGCTAGTTTCTCTGATAATATCATCTTGATATAGGGTAGCGGCTTGATGAGGATTCTCACCATAGCGAAGTTCACGTACTTTTTTATATTCCAAATTTAACTTCTCATTTTTATCAAAATAATTAGCAATTAAATCATCATAACGACTGGTCAAACTAAAAACTTTTACAACTAACTCCCTTTTCAATTCCAGGCTTACCTTTCCTGTTTTTAATTCTGTTAAAACTCTCTGATAATCACCAGGATCTGTTACCACGGTAACATGTTTATAATTTTTAGCAGCTGCCCGCAGCATAGTTGGTCCGCCAATGTCTATATTGTGCACTGCCTGCTTCTCTGTCACATCTGCTTTACTGATAGTTTCCGCAAAAGGATACAAATTAACCACTACCATATCTATCATAGAAATATTATGTTCTTGAGCGTCTTGCAGGTGAGATGACTCATTGCGATCAGCTAAAATTCCGGCATGAATTTTGGGATGCAGGGTTTTTACCCGACCATCCATCATTTCCGGAAAATTTGTCATCTCTTCAACAGTAGTAACTTTAACGCCAGCTTTAGCTAAAAGTTTGGCAGTACCGCCAGATGATATAATCTCCCAGCCTAAATTTATAAGTTCTTTGGCAAACTCCATTATTCCGTTTTTATCATAAACGCTAATAAGTGCTTTGGACATATATATTTGACTAATTATTAATAATTAATTAAGGTATAAACAATATGTACTTTTTCCCAAAAGGAGGGGTTATGAGTAATATAAAAAAAAGAGGATATGTTCAAGTTGAACCTGGTAGCGAACGGGGACCTTCAGTAACCGAATTGTTAAACGGCACAATAATTTATAACACTCCGTACAATCACGCTTTGCACGGCGAAACTGTGCCAACTGAAGAAACTAACCGTATTTACTGGTTTGATGACGAAGAAATAAAAATATTCGGTTATAATTAGCCTGCCTTAGCAGGCTTTTTTCTCTACTCAATTTTTCCTTGAGCAAACGTTTCTAAACCTTTTAAAATAACTTCCTGCTCTTTGGCTTGAACTTTTGTTTTTAAAGATTCAGGAGTTTCACCGACAGTAATAGCTACTTTTTTCTGCAGAATAATCGGACCAGTATCAACTCCTTCATCAATAAAATGCAAAGTGCAACCAGTTTCTTTTTCCCCAGCATCTAATACTGCCTGGTGAACATCCAAATCCATTCCGGGATATTTAGGAAGTAAGCTGGGGTGAATATTCATTATTCTATTTTTATACGGCTGAACTAATACTCCGGTAATAATCCGCATATAACCGATAAGTAATATTAAATCAACTCCGTGCTCCTGACAAACTCGTAAACATTCTTCATCATACTCTTCCCGAGTTTTTCCTTTGGCATCAATAAAAATAATTTTAATACCAGCTTGCTTAGCCCGCTCCAAAGCAAAACAATCTTGCTTATTTGATAATACGAATTTTAAATCAACAAAATCCAGACTACCACCTTCAACACCATCTATAATGGGCTGTAAATCTGTCCCACGGGTTGATGCGAATACAGCTAGATTTATTTTATTCATCTGGTATTACTTTCTAATCAGTGTAAATCAGCTCATATCAGTATAAATCTAATACAAGATTAAGACTGATAGACAACGGATTACCACGGATGTTAAATTATCTAATTATTTGACCTTATACTTTTCATCATCTCCACCCTCTTTTCAATCAATTCTCTCGTACCAATATCTTCCCGATGAAATATCGGTCCTTTTATTTTCTGAATTTCTTGCTCTACTATTTTCTCAGCTTCATACAAATCTTGATGCCTGCCTACCAAAGCTATAGCCCTCGAACCAGTCAAATACAAACCATTCTTTTGCTCATCAACTGCCGCATAAAAAATATCAACTTTATTGGTATCAACTAGGCTAATATCTATTTTGACATCTTTAACTGGATTATTTGGATAACCGTCAGGCACTACATATTTACAAACCGTTGCCACTGGTTCAAATTCAGGAATTATTTTATCTAAGGTGCCACTAATTACTGCCTCACAAATATCAACAAAATCATTTTTTAAAATAACCAGCAAGTTCATTGCTTCGGGATCACCAAAACGAGCATTATATTCAATTAATTTTACTCCGGTCTTAAGAGCAATAAACCCGCCATAAAGCACCCCTTTATAACCACAACCAAATTTATTTTTTAAAGCCTTAGTAGTTGCCTCATTAATTTTCTGGGCTTCGACAATATCGTTATTATGTAAAAACGGCAAACTAAAATCCTGATCTGAATAAGTTCCCATCCCTCCAGTATTGGGACCCTGGTCACCTACAAAAGCTCGCTTATGATCTTGTACAGCGGGAAAATGAAATAAATTATCACCATCACAAATGCTAATCAAGCTAAACTCTTGGCCAATTAATTTTTCTTCAATAACAAGCTTACCACCAGCTGAAATAATTTCTTCAGCCAGTTTTATTCCTTGTTCTTTAGTGTTAAAATGATCTCCTTGCACCATAACGCCTTTACCGCCAGTTAAACCATCTGGCTTTATCACAAAATCAGTTTCCATTGCCATAATAAAATCCGCCAAGCCTTCCTTAGTAGCAAAAACTTGATAAAGCGGGCAAGCGGGAATCTGATACTCAGTCAATAAATCACGAGTAAATGCTTTACTAACTTCTAAATCAGCTTGTTTTTTAGTAGGACCAAAACTAGCAATACCAGCTACTTCTAAATCATCAACTATTCCTTGAGCAAGCGGCGCTTCTGGTCCAATCACCGCCAAGGTAATTTTATTATCAAGAGCATAATCAACTATTTCACTATTATTACTAATATCACCAACCTGATAATCAGTAGCTAACGCTTTGATACCTGGATTTTGACTCGCGGCAAAAATAAACAATCCATTCGCCTGCCTGCTAGCTTTGATTTGTTTAGCAATAGCATGCTCTCTAGCACCATTACCAATAAGTAATATTTTTTTCATAAATCACCATTTAAACTTTAGCTTGCTTTCTTTGTTGCCGACGATACTCTTCTACTTTTTCTATCACTTTTTCATCAACATCACTGGTGGGATAATCACCATCAAAATAAGCAGTATGAGGCCTAGTAAATTTAATCTTATCTTTTTTCCTAACGACTGCTTCTATTACATCTTCTAAATCCTGATATATTAATTCATCGACTCCAATATATTTTTTAATTTCTTCTGTAGTTCTGTCATGCGCTACATATTCATCACGAATTGGCATATCAATACCATAAAGATCAGGCCATTTTAAAGGTGGGGCGGTTGAGGCAAAATAAACCTGTCTAGCGCCATGCCGACGAATTATATTCACTATATGTTTAGAAACATTGCCACGAACAATACTGTCATCAATCACTAAAATATTTTTATCTCTAATTTCTAAATCAATGGGTGACAATTTGTATTTATTAGCTTTTCGCCTTAACTCTTGCTCCGGCATAATAAACGTCCGTCCGACAAAAGAATTCTTAACCAATCCTTCAGTATAACGAACCCCCAGCTCATGCGCGCAAGCGAGTGCCGCGGTATTGGCTGTTGATGGCGCGGGAATAACTCGATCTATTTTTAAATTTGGATAATCTCGTTTTATCTTAAAAGCCAAATTTTGCCCCATACGAAGTCTAGCCCGTTGTACGCTAACACCATTTAAAAATGCATCTGGCCGGGCGAAATAAATATATTCAAAAATACAAGGACGAAATTCTTTTTGTTCAACTATTTTAGTATGAACTACACCTTCCATATCTATAAAAACTACTTCTCCTGGTTCTACATCACGATAAAAATCATATCCTAAAAATTCAAACATAGTATTTTCTGAAGCAAAAATATGTTCTTCACCTTTGGCATTTTTCCGTTTACCCCAAACTAAAGGACGAATGCCGTGCGGATCACGAAATGCAAATAAACCTTTGTCAGCAATAGTGCCGACTACTGAATAACCGCCCTTGCATCTATTATAAACACTTTTTATAGCCATACTGATAGAATCAAAAAATTCCTTATGACAAAAGCGTGATAATTCATAAGCAAAAATACTTAAAATAACCTCAACATCATTATTTGAATTTATATAGCGATATTCATTATCAATAAGCTCCTTTTTCAATTCAGGAAAATTGTAAATATTGCCATTATGAGCCATAGCGATTCCATAAGGCGAACCAGTAATAAAAGGCTGAGCATCTTCCAATCCATAACCGCCGACTGTTGGATAACGCACCTGACCAATGCCAATATTACCTTCCAAAAAATTCATATGCTCTTGTCTAAATATATCTCGAACTAAGCCCATGCCTTTATGCAAATGAAAACGCTTATTATAAGTAGCTATACCAGCGCTATCTTGACCGCGATGCTGCAGAGATATTAAGCCATCATAAATTTCTGTAGCAATAGAATGATTTCCAAAAATACCAACTATTCCGCACATTATTTTAGTATTAAGAATAAATTAAATTTCTAATCACTAATTGCACTAATTTCTAAAAAATATCCAATGACTGAATCCAAATGCTCAAACTTTTATTCTTCAATTAATTTAATATTTGGGATTTGATTAGGTCAATTAAAAATTAGAGTAATTAAACATTATTTTATATATTTATCAACCAACTTACTTGCTAACCCGATATATTTTTCTGGGGTTAGTTTAAGCAACCTATCCTTTTCACTTTTAGAAATATCAAGACCGCGAATAAATTTATGTAAATCTGCTTTACTAATATTTTCACCTCTAGTTAACTCTTTTAATTTTTCATAAGGCTTCTCGTACCCGACTTTCCGCAAAATAATTTGCACTGGTTCAGCTAAAATTTCCCAATGACCATCCAATTCTTCACTACAATATTTTTTATTTATTTCCAATTTTGCCAGTCCTTTTAGAGTAGATTTAACAGCTAACAAAGCATAGCCAATTGCCACACCTTGATTGCGTAAAACTGTACTATCAGATAAATCACGTTGCAATCTTGAAATTGGTAATTTTTTGGCTAAAAATTCTAAAATACTATTAGCGAGTCCTAAATTCCCTTCACTATTTTCAAAATCAATTGGATTGACTTTATGAGGCATAGTACTTGAGCCAATTTCACCTTTTATCTGTTTTTGTTTAAACACCCCCCGACTAATATAAAGCCAGATATCTTGATCTAAATCTTTGATAATAGAATTAATCCTGATTAAACTATGATAAATATTTGCTGCTGAATCATGCGGTTCAATTTGAGTAGTTAAAGAATTAAATTCCAAACCAAGAGCTTTTAAATAATTTTTACTAAACTCTAACCAATCAATATTAGGGTAAGCTATCCTTTGAGCATTCCAATTACCAGAAGCTCCGGAAAATTTACCTTTTAATTCAATGCTATCCAAATTTATTAACTCGCTATGTAAACGTAAATAAAAAACAGCCAGTTCTTTACCGATAGTAGTAGGAGAAGCTGGTTGTCCATGAGTTAAAGCTAATAAAGGAATATTTTTATTTTTCAAAGAAAACAACTTCAATTCACTAAGTAACTTTTTTAAATTTCTTTTATATACCCAGAGCCCGTCAATAAGCATCAAACTATAGGCAATATTATTTACATCTTCACTAGTCAAGGCAAAATGAATAAATTCTGTTAAGTCTGCTAGAGAGGTGCCTTTAAATTTATCTTTAATATAATATTCCACCGCTTTAACATCATGATTGGTAATTTTCTCGATTTTTTTTATCTTGGCAGCATCTGCTTCAGAAAAACTTTCATACAATAATCTTAGTTTCTTAATTTCTTTATCTTCTAATATTCTAATTTCTTTAATTTTCTTTTCCTGGGTAAGAGCTATTAAATATTCTATTTCTACTTGCAAACGATATTGGAAAAGTGCTTTCTCACTAAAAATAGGTAAAAGCTCTTTTACTTTTCCCAAATATCTTCCATCTAATGGAGAAATTGCTGTTAGTGACATAATCTAATGTACGGACAGAGCAATGCTCTGTCCCTACGCATTAATGATTAACAATTAATTAAAGCTTTCTTTAATCTCTTTTATATTATTTTTAACCTTTTGTTGTAATTCATTATTTACTAAACCAAAAATTCTCGCGCAAGCTGCTGCTGTATTTTTAGGATTAAGCACTGTCAATGCTGGAGTGTCAGACGGCATTTGCAGGGTAGAATGAATATTCACTAAATAGTCTGATTTATCTTTGAAAGGCGGACAAGCAATTACTGGATGAATAGAATTAGCTGAAATCACTCCTGATAAGGCATTGCTACGTCCAGCAACAGCAATATAAATAATCTGCCGTTCATGGTTGTATTCTTGAATTATGGCAAAAGTTTTTTCTGGCACTTTATGAGCTGATGACACGTGTTCAACCACCTCCAAATCCCACTCCGCTAGACCAGCTTTTATCTTATCAACCCATTCCTGATCAGATTTTGAACCCATTATTATTACTATTTTCATTTTATTTTATATTAATTAATAGTTGTTATATCCAAAATATTTATATATTATCTACATTATAAATTCCTAGATACAATAACCAAATTACAAATTCAAAAAATTATTATTTATAGAAAATTTTACATTCATATATTACTTAAATATTTGAATTTTCAATTTGTTTGTAACTTGTTTCTTGAAAATTATAATTTCTCTTTAGGAGCTTTTATACCCCTTCGCTTCTATAATTCCAATTTTATTAGCTTAAATAAGTATTCAACTTTATTTATAGTTAGTACAATTTTAATGCATAGCTTCGGGGTATTATACAAATTTATTTAAGCGGTTGAGTATATTTTACCAAAAATCATACTGTCCGTAAATTTTTTTCCAGCCGTTCTAAAATTGGCTGACTACTAAATTTGAACACTTCTCCAGTAATCATTTCGTAAAGCTGAATATATCTACTAGAAAGTTCTATAACTAAGTCATCGGGAGCCTCTGGCAACTCTTTATCGTTGTAAGGATCACAATTCTCTTTAAACCACAGACGCAAAAATTCTTTATCAATATTGTCAGGTTCCCTGCCCTCGGAAATATTTTTTTCATAAGTATCTGCTAGCCAATAGCGGGAAGAATCCGGCGTGTGAATCTCGTCTATTAAAATAATATTACCATCTTTATCTTTGCCAAACTCATACTTAGTATCAACCAATATTAAACCATGCTCACTAGCAATTTCTTGCCCAAAAGAAAATAACTCTAAAGCTTTACTACCTATATATTCCCAATCCTTCTTATTCATCATATCTTCATTAAAAATATCATCTGCTGTTATATTTCTATCATGTTCTTCAAATTTAGTAGTAGGGGTAATGATATTTTTTGGCAGTTTGGTATTTTTTGATAAACCATCTTCTAAAGTAATTCCACCAAATTTTCGTTCGCCTTTTTTATAGTTAACCCAAATAGAAGTTGAAGTAGAGCCAGTCAAATATCCTCTAACCACTACTTCAATTGGCAAAACTTCGCAGCGCTTGCCAATAGTTACATTAGAATCAGGTGTTGCCAATACATAATTAGGAATAATATCTTTAGTTTGTTCAAACCACCAAATACTAACTTGATTTAAAACTTGCCCTTTAAAAGGAATTGCAGCCAATACTCGATCAAAAGCACTTTGCCGATCCGTAGTTATTATTACCACTCTATCCTCAGAAAAATATGAATCTCGTACTTTACCAATCTTTCTTTCACCTAATTCCTGAAAATCTGTTTCTGTTAAAACGTTATTAATATTTTTGGCTATGATTGTTTTGTCCATATATAAATATAAGGTATTAAGTATTATGTATATTAAATACAGTTTGTGAATACGGATTAAATAAAATATGACTATCAAGTATCTTTTGCCATTTTTCTTCACTACATTCAATCTGCCAAACCACTCCTTTTTTAATTGCATTAATATCTTTAACTCCTAAACGGTTTTGCAAAGTATGTAATCTGCCCATCCCGTCAAAATCATCCTGATATCTCACCAAAATAGTGTGCCAATCACTATTATTTCCCTCGCCCTCTAAAGGTGAGGGGTGAGGGGTGAGGGGTGATCTATCGTCAACATAAGGAATTTCTTTATTAGTATTTAATAATTCACCTGACTTAATAAGGTCATCAGCTAAAACGGCCCTGTCAACTCCATCAATTAAGCCAATTTCAAAATGAGAAAAACGTCTAACTTTTACTCCCGATAAACCTAATTCTTCTAAAGCTATTTGCAGGGTTTGCGCTTCATTGTCAGTAATAATTAAATCAACTAATAATTCCATTGTATTTTCTGGCGTATCATATTCTTCTAATTTTAAATTTGGCGTATCATATTCTAAATCTTGAATAGAGCATGGAGCCTGGAGTCGGGAATCTAGATATTTTTTCATTGATTCAAACAAAGCTATTCCTTCTTCAGTTCGCTCGGGATGAGGCATCAAAGCCAAAATATTACCAGCCGGATTGCACACGCCAGCTAAATTGTAAACAGCGCCATTGGGATTTACTGGATATTCATTAACCACCTCGCCTTTATCATTACAATAACGAAAAACTGTTTGCCCATTATCAATTAATTGCTGTAATAATTTTTTTGGTATTACATATCTACCCTCACCATGAGCAATAGGCAGACGAAAATGCCAATCCGTAGCAAAATTATTGAAAACTGATCGTCCCTCTTGGGCATCATTTTTGATATTTACATAAATATTCAAATATCCTTTTTCATTCCAAGCCAAACTAGCCCCAATATGGTTGGTATTTAACCCGGGAATCATACCGGCTTCAACTAATATCTGAGCGCCATTACAAATGCCAATTACTGGCTTACCTTTCGCTGCTTCTTCTGCTACCACTTCCATTAAAGGATCATGAGCGGCAATAGCGCCTGAACGCACTCTATCTTCATAAGAAAAACCACCGGGAATAAAATATCCATCATAATTTCTTAACTCTTCTCGATTTTTATTCCAACGAAAAAACTCTGGCTCCATGTCTGTTTTTTTTACTATCCGAGCAGATTCATATTCACAATTTGTACCAGGAAATTGAATGATTGCTATATTATACATATATTTCTTTTTTTATTATCTAATTCTTTAAAAAAATATTAAAAACGCACTGTGCACTTTTTATATTTAAATTACAAATCCTAAATTCTAATATCCCTGCCTGCCGGCAGGCAGGGATATTAAAATTTGTTTAGAATTTAGGATTTAGTGCTTAGAATTTACGTTACTTAAACTAAATTAACCATTCTTTCTCCCTTTATTACTTTCCCGATCTCATACAATTTATAATCTTTAAATTCTTTTATCTTTTTATTCACTTTTAGGGCTTCTTCTGAAGATACTATTATCACCATCCCGATCCCCATATTAAAAGCGCGGTACATCTCCATTTCTTCTACCTCTCCTAATTTCTGCATAACATCAAAGACTGGTAAAATTGGCCAAGATCCTTTATTAATTTCCACGCCAGTATTTTCAGGTAAAACCCGCGGTATATTTTCAATAAATCCGCCACCAGTAATATGAGCAATGCCTTTGATATTAATACCAGCATCAATTATTGTTAAAATTGGATTGGTATAATTTATATGTGGCGCTAACAGTGTCTCACCCACATTTTTTTCTAATTCTGGAATTTCTGAATCCACTTTATATCTGCCAACTTCAAAAAATAACTTCCGTGCCAATGAATAACCATTCGTATGCAAACCGCTAGAAGCAAATCCTAGCAACACATCATCCTTCTTAATATTATCTCCAGTAATGACTTTATTCTTTTCCACCACTCCAGTAATACAACCAGCAATATCATGTTCGCCTTCCAAATATACTCCTGGCATTTCAGCTGTTTCACCGCCAATCAAATTTACACCCGCTTCTCGGCAAGCCTCAGCCATGCCTGATACGATTTCATCAATTATAGCTGGTTTTAAATTGCTAGCTGCCACATAATCCAAAAAAGAAATTGGCTTGGCGCCTTGGCAAACAATATCATCCGAGCAATGATTTACTATGTCATGACCAACAGTGGTAAATTTATTCATCATCGTGGCAATTTTCAACTTAGTACCTACACCATCAATACTTTGAACTAAAATTGGCTGCTGCATATCTTTGATACTGGATAAATCATACATAGCGCCAAAAGTGCCAAGACCAGTAATAACATTCTGATCAAAAGTGGCTACAACTTTATCTTTAATAAGACTGACGGCTTTATTACCAGCGTCGATATCTACTCCTGATTGTTTGTAATTAATTGACATACTATATATGGACAATGTAGCGGAAAATTTCCCGATACATAAATTAATCTAATTTCTCCCTTAATCCACCCAACCACGCTTTAGCTATTTCTTCAATATTAATATTAATAATTGTTTTATTATTATCTTTTACTATTATTTTATTACTATAAGTAGCCTTACCAAACAAAATTAATTCAATGTCATAATTTTCCGCAATCTTTTTCACTTTATCGGCTTGCTTGGTTTCCAATACAAAACCCCCAGTTTCAGAAAACAATTTTTTCCAGGTCTGAAAAACCTGTCCTGAGCTTGCCGAAGGGCCTACTTTATCTAAATCAACATCCAAACCGATTCTATTTTTTCCATTTCCTCCAAATGCCATTTCGGAAAGTGTGGTAGCTAGTCCGCCATCAGAAATATCATGACAAGAATTTATTAACCCTTGATCAATCATATCTACTACGGCATTAATCTCATTTTCAACCTCTTTAAAATCGGGCTGAGGTACATTGGCACCAATTTCATTATACAACTGATAGTAAACACTACCGCCAAGTTCATCTTTTCTTTGACCGATTAAAAACAGTTCACTATCCGCCTCTTTTAGCTCCATAGTTATGGCTTTGCGATAGTCAGTCAATTTCCCCATACAAGCAATAATTGCTGATGGATCAACTGCGCCTGTTTTCGACTCATTATAAAAACTGACATTCCCAGAAACTACTGGTACTGGACTATCTGGATATTCTTTTAAATGTATACCTTCGCAAGCTTCTGCTACCCCTCTAACCCCTTCAGTAAATTGCCACATTTGCTCTGGTTTTTCCGGATTACCATAGTTTAAACAATCAGTAATCGCTTGCGGACTGGCACCGACCGCAGCGACATTACGAAAAGATTCAACCACTGCATTAACTGCTCCCCAATACGGACTAATCCGAGAATACAAAGGATTGGAATCAACTGATAAGGCCATACCAGTATTCTTTACTGCCTCAGAAATATCTTCATCAATCAACGGTTTTATCACTCCGGCATCCGCCTGACCTGACTCAATTACGCCAATACCCTGCACAGACTTATCATATCGTTCATAAATGGGAGAACGATTAGCAATATTTTCATGCGCAAGTATTTTTAGCAATACTTTATTGTAATCATCTATCTCATCTAATGCTGGTTCTTGCCAATTATTTTCCGGCGCGCTAAAGGGACGATCATATTGCAGACCTTCCGTCAGGTCACAAGCCTTGCAATTAATAATTTTTTCTTCGCCTTTATATTTAACAACATACTGTCCACCATCTTTTATCTTACCAATAACTGACGCTCTAGCACCTTTTGATACTTTAGGCAGTGCCCAATCTTCGTTATAATGTTTTAAAATGAGCGGAGTAACATCAGGATGCACTGTCCAAATAAATCTTTCTTGAGTTTCCGCGGCAAGTATCACCTGCGGTGGCAGATTATCCATACTAACATGTATTTTATCTACCTCTACTTCCGCACCATATCCACCAGCATCAGCAATTTCTACTGACGCACATAAAACCCCGCCCGCTCCCAAATCTTTGAAGCCGACTTGATCAATTAAATTTTTCTCTTTTAAAACTCCAAACAACTGAAGGGTTGATTCCAATAAATGTCTTTTCAAAAAAGCATTAGGTTCTTGCACTGCGCCCTTATTAGCTTCTTTATCTTTTTCATCCAGTTCAAACGAAGCAAAACTAGCCCCGCCAAATCCGGAATTATCAGTTGGCTTGCCAACTAAAATAATATCATAGCCATCAGCATTTTTTGGCGCCTTGGAGTGAACAATATCAGTATCTTTTACTAAACCCAGAGCAACTACATTTACCAGACAATTTTCATTGAATGAATCATTAAAATACAAATCCCCGGCAATATTTGGAACGCCAATCGGATTGCCATACCCGGAAATACCAGAAACGACTCCGCCGGCAATCCATTTTGTTTTATTGGATTCAATCTCACCAAACCGCAAAGGATCAGCCACCGCAATAACTTTAGCACCCATACAACAAACATCCCGCACAATCCCGCCAATTCCAGTCGCTGCCCCTTCATAGGGCACTATTTGTGAAGGATGATTATGACTCTCATGCGCAATTACAATTCCATAGCGCACCCCATCGTACCGCGCTAACTCCACAATCCCAGCATCTTCTTCCGGACCTTGGATGACATTTGGTCCGTCAGTAGGCAACTTTTTCAAAAATTGCTTAGAAGTCTTATAAGAACAATGTTCTGACCCTTCAATTGACCAAGCTGTAGCCTCTGTTAAAGTCATTGGTCTTTTTAAAATCTCCTCTTCAATTTTCCTTGCCTCCTCTACTGTCAGAGTAATTTTATATTCCTTAAACAGCTCTAATACCTCTTGGTCAGACTTATTTTTTAATTCTAAAATTTGCTGTGTCATTTATAAATATAATTAATTTTATTAACACCTATTAAAATAAGTATAATTGAGACGATTGTTGAGCTAAGCGAGGCTAAATGCCTCGCCTACGCGATACATAATGATTCGCGTAGCTGAGGCATTTAGCCTTAGTATAAAGGCTGCGTTTTAAGTATCTTTAACTTGTATTCCCTGCCCGTTGGCTTATTTTATATAAAACGAGCTGAATTTCGTTACAAAATAATTTTGTAACCATTTTAACTAACTTATTTCAAAATAGTATCGTTTCTTTCTGGACCGACCGACACCATTTCAATTGGAACTCCTAAATCTTTCTCTATAAAATCTAAATATTTTTTCATATTAATTGGCAATTTCTGATAATCTCTAGTCTTATGATAATCTGCTGACCAACCGGTAAAAGTCTTAAAAACTGGCTGACATTTTTCATAAACAGACAAATCAGCTGGCATTTCTTTTAATATCTTTCCTTTATACTTATAACCAGTACAAATTTTTACTTCTGATAAAACATCTAAAATATCTATTTTGGTAATAGCGAGAGAACTTAAACCGTTTACCCGAACAGCTAATCTGAGCTGCACTAAATCCAGCCAACCAATCCGCCGTGGCCTGCCAGTAGTTGTTCCATATTCTCCGCCTACCTCGCGAATTAAATCCCCAGTATCGTCAGTCAGTTCAGTTGGTAAACAGCCACCACCCACTCTAGACAAATAAGCTTTGACTACGCCAATTACCCGATCAATTTTTTGGGGAGCAAAACCGACGCCAGCACAAACCGCGCCAGCTATGGTATTGGAAGAAGTGGTGTAAGGATACAGACCATGATCAACATCCAGCATTGCTCCTTGCGCGCCTTCAAATAATATTTTTTTATTCTGGTTATATGCCTGATCAAGCTCTATTGAAGTATCAACTACCAGTGGTCTTATTTTTTTTCCTATTTTAACAAACTTTTGATAAATTTTCTCCTTATTCAATCCTTTACTGTTATGATAGAGGGCTGATAATTTTTTCTTTTGCAGGTCAAATAATAAATCAAATCTTTTTTTAAAAATTTGCTTGTCCAAAAGATCAACCACCCGGATGCCGACCCGACCCATCTTATCTGCATAAGTTGGCCAAATACCCCGCTGAGTTGACAAGGCTGATAAATTTTTTTTGGCCATCATTTGATCACTTTCGGTATCCATTAAAATATGAAAAGGAAAAATAAGATGCGCACGCTCGCTTATTTTCAGCTTGATATTGATACCTAATTTTTTTAATTCCTGAATTTCTGCAAACAATACAAAAGGGTCAATTACTACCCCATTACCAATAACTACTGTGTTGTGTTTGTGTAGTACTCCTGATGGAAGTAAATGTAATTTTAAAACATGTTTACCATGCATAATAGTGTGGCCAGCATTATTACCGCCCTGAAATCTGACAACATAATCGGTTTTTTTGGCATAATAATCAGTCACCTTGCCTTTGCCCTCATCACCCCACTGTGCTCCTACCACTACTACTGTTTGCCAATTTTTACTATTTTTTTTCATTTTATTTGTTGTCCTAAATATTTAAACGGTAAATTATTTTCTAAGTCTTGCCAAAATTTATTTTTTAAAATTTCTGGAAAAACATTTAAATTTTTCAACTCATTATGACTTAACCATTTCACATCTTTAATAAAATAATAATCCTCATCCTCAACTATTAAATTATCCAAAGTTATCTTACCTTGATGTGACTTAGCTAATATAAATAATTCAATATTATGATTGTTATGTTCCTTATCTACAAATTCCCTAATATATAAAACTTTATCTAATTCAACATCAATACCAGTTTCTTCTTTAGTTTCACGCTTAGCGTTAATAAAAATATCCTCACCTTGTTCTAAACCACCACCTGGCGGCACCCACCACTCCTGATTAGTTTGAGGATCGCAATGTAACACCATAAGAATTTTCTTTTCATTATTAATAACTATTGCCGCTGATCTAATACGATGATTCATAAATTTTCTGCTACTTTAACTGTATTCTCTAATAATTTCGCTACGGTAATCGGACCGACTCCACCAGGTATTGGAGTAACCAACGATGCTTTTTGAGAGATAGAATCGTAATTAATATCACCATACATCTTACCATCAACAAAACAAACGCCGGCATCAACCACTACCACACCTTCTTTTACCATTTCACCAGTTACTAAATCTTTTTTACCGACTCCAGTGATGATAATATCTGCTGTCTTGGTATAGCGCGCTAAATCTTTAGTAGCCCGACCACAAACAGTCAAAGTAACAGATCTATGTAACAACATAGCAGCGAGTGGTTTGCCAATAAGATCACCCCGACCAACTAAACAAATTTCTTTTCCAGCTAAATCAACTTGATAATAATCCAAAATTTCCATAATCGCTCCAGGAGTTGGCGGCACCAATATACTTTCATTCATCATCACTCGCCCTAAAGCCAAATGAGACAGACAATCAACATCAATATTTATATCAATATGATTTACTATTTCCCGAGTATCCGGCCAAAGTCGTTCTGGCACTGGCAATTGCAAAATCATACCAGTCAATTTATGTTCAGCTTGAATTTTTATTAATTCGGCGATCAATTCATCTTTGGTAATTTCAACTGGAAAATCAAATTTAAAAAAGGTGATACCAACCCGCTCGGCTGCTTCACCTTTCTTTTTTACATAAGTATGTGATGGCTTATCATCGCCAACAATAACGACGGCTAATGCCGCCTCCTTGTTTCGCTCTTTCAATCTTTTAGTTCTAAGTTCTAAATCATCCAAAATCTTTTGAGCAATTTTTTTACCCGCAACAATTTGTGTCATTGTTTTTTAATACATACTAATTATATCAAACTGACACAATCTGACTACCTAATAAATCTGTCTTAAATCTTAATTATATGTGGATAAATCAAACTTAAATAATAAAAGGGTTACGTGTTGTATGTTTTATGTTACATATTTATTTACTCCCACTCAATTGTCCCGGGAGGTTTATTGGTGATATCAATATAAATATAAGAAATAGTATCTAAATTTCTAATTCGTTTAACTATTTTCTCGATAACCTTTGCGGGTAGTGGATAAAACTTAGCGGTCATAGCTTCTAAAGATTCAACTGGTCTCAATACTAAACTTTCCCGACCATCAATTCCATAGGGAAGTAAAATTACTGGAAACTGCCAAATTTTATCATAAAGTCCAGCCATCTTTACTTCATTCATTACAATAGCGTCACACTCTCGTAATATACCCAATCTGTCTTTAGTAACCGTACCTGATATTAATTTAGTGGCATGTTCTTTTTGTTCAAAACTTCCTAGACTATAAATTTCCAATAATACCCGATTAACAGTCTTGAGTGAATTAGTAATTTTAGAAGACAATTCGCCTAACTGCTGCCAATTAAACACTTCAGAAGTCGGACTTCTTCGGAGAAGTCCGACTTCTGATAATCTTAAAACCGCGGGATGAGCATAAGTTCGATTATCTCCTTGTACTCCCACACTTTTAAGCGGTAATACATATGAATCATCAATCTCAGTGCTACTCATAGCAATAATCTCTTTTACATCTCTGTTAATTCTTTTCAATTCCTCCTCGGTAATATTACTCTCGCCATCACTACACAAGACTCTAATCCCTAAACCTGGTCCAGGAAAAGGATGACGATTTATCAATTCCTTGGGCAGTCTTAATGACCTACCAATTTCTCTTACTTCATCCTTATAAAAATCCTTGATGGGCTCTACTACTTTCCCTTGTTGAATCAATTTCTGTATAGCATCTACTCTATTGTGATGCGTCTTGATGGTATCGGCGTGCTTGGTACCGCCAGTCTCTATGGTGTCTGGATAAATTGTACCTTGTCCCAGTAGCCACTCATCCGGATTTAAATTCAGTTCACTTGCAACATTATCTTTAATATCAAGAAACGCTTGACCAATTACTTTTCTTTTCTCTTCTGGATCTATCACCCCTGCCAATTTATTTAAA
Organism: bacterium; assembly: GCA_030666865.1. Lineage (GTDB taxonomy): Bacteria > Patescibacteriota > Patescibacteriia > S139-126 > S139-126 > DAOUWZ01. Next base: position 33,386 of record DAOUWZ010000001.1, read on the forward strand.
AATTCATCGCCAGCATCTTTGATATGTAAATTATCAAAGCCAGTTTGATTTAACGATTGCTTAATTTCTTGAGTTTCATTCTTTCTCATTAATCCAGTGTCAACATACATCCCATATACTCTATTTTTTCCTAAAGCCTCAATCAATAGTGCGAAAGCAACTGATGAATCAACTCCACCTGACACCAGCATAAATACTTTTTTATCTCGGACCTGTTTTTTTATTTGTTCAATAACTTCAGCTAATAAATTACTAGAATTCCAATCACCTTGTGCTCCGCAAATATCTAGCGCAAAATTCTCCAACATCTTCAAGCCATGAGGGGTATGAGTAACCTCAGGATGAAACTGCAGGCCATACATTTGTTTATTATCACTTCCCATAGCCGCAATAGACTTGTCAGAAGTAGTGCCAAGCACCTTAAAACCATCTGGTATTTTGGACACGCAATCACCATGACTCATCCAAACAGTCTCTGGGGATTCTAACCCCGCAAACAATTTACAACTGCCAATATTAAGACTAGCTTGTCCGTATTCACGATTACTGCTAACTTCTACCTCACCGCCAAAATATTTAGCCATCAACTGATGACCAAAACAAAGTCCTAAAACTGGCACTCCCAATTCAAAAACATTATCCTGATATTCATATTGTTCATCACCAGCAATGCCTGGTCCGCCTGATAAAACCACCCCGACTAAATTATCAATTTGACTAACATCATAATCAGCAGGATAAATCTTAGCCAACACACGGATCTGACGAAACCGGCGAGCAATTAGATGTGTGTATTGTGAACCAAAATCTAATATAGCGACCTGCTGATGTTTATTAACCATATATTTGCTAGGACTTTTAATTTTCCGTATAATTAATTATAATAATCTAATTATAAATAAACGCTTATGAAACTACAAGAATTAAAGCAAGGCACTACCTTTGACGATGTCCTGCTTGAACCTCAAAAATCAGAATATTCCCCCAGACAGGTTGATATAAAGACTAAGCTCACTAAAAATATTTCTCTCAATATTCCATTAATGAGCGCGCCGATGGACACAGTAACAGAAAGCAAACTAGCCATTGCTTTGGCTTTAGAGGGTGGTATCGGTTTTATTCATAAAAATCTAAAACCTAATCTACAAGCTGAAGAAGTAGCTAAGACCAAACGTTTCCGTAATAGCTTTATAAATAATCCCGTAACCCTTACTCCAGATAAAAAAATTAAAGACGTGCTTAAAATTAGAAAAGAGAAAGGCTATAAAAACATCCCTATCACCGACAAACGAGGAAAACTCTTAGGTCTGATTACCAAATTTGATTACTTTTGGCCTGAAGATGAAAATCTACCCATAAAAAAATTGATGAAACCTTTAAAAGAAATAACTATTGCTAAAGAAGGAATCAGTTTTAGCAAGGCTCGGGCAATCATCAAACAAAAAAAGACACCTGTACTACTCTTAACTGATAAAAAAAATTATATCAAAAGCATTGTTACTCGCAGTGATGTTGAAAAAAATCTGCGCTATCCTCTGGCGTGTAAAGATAATAACGACAGATTAAGAGTCGGCGCGTCTGTTGCTGTAAAAACTGACGCTCTCAATAGAGCTAAACTACTAACCGAAGCAGGTGTAGATGTAATTGTTATTGATACAGCTCATGGACACACTAAAAACGTAATGGAAACATTAAAAAAATTAAAAACTGACAAATTTTTCAAAAATGTTGATATTATTGCCGGTAATATTGCCACGGCAGCGGCGGCTAAAGACTTAATTGACTTAGGGGCTGACGCTATTAAAATCGGCATCGGACCTGGTTCTATTTGTACCACCAGAATAATAGCTGGCATTGGCGTTCCTCAAATTACCGCTATTCAAAATGCAGTTAACGGACGAGGTAAAAATAATATACCAATTATCGCTGACGGCGGCATTCGCTATTCAGGTGATATTGTTAAAGCATTAGCAGCGGGCGCTGATAGTGTTATGCTTGGTAATCTCTTTGCTGCCACTGAAGAAAGTCCTGGTGAAATAATTTACTATAACGGAAAAATGTATAAAGTATATCGAGGCATGGGATCAGTAGAAGCAATGACACAAGGTTCTAAAGATCGTTACGGTCAAAAAGATGAACAAGATGAAAGTAGGCTTATTCCAGAAGGAATTGTTGGCCAAACTTTATACAAAGGTAAATTAACCGATATTGTTCATCAGCTTATTGGTGGACTTAAAAGTGGTATGGGCTATATCGGAGCAAAAAATATTAAAGAATTGCATCGGCAAGCACATTTTATTCAAATTACTCCTAACGGACTAAAAGAAAATCATCCACATGATATCACTATCACCAAAGAAGCGCCCAACTATCAACGATTTGAATAAAACAAAACGGGTAGTTGTATTTGGAGCTTTTGACATTATTCATCCCGGGCACTTGCAATTATTCCGGCAAGCTGCTGCTTTGGGTAATTTGATTGTGGTTTTAGGAAGAGATAACACTATAACTGTTAAAAAAGGTAAAAAACCATACTACAACGAAACCCAAAGAATTAAAAATATTACCAAACTAAATATTGCCAAAGAAGTTATTTTGGGAAGCATAAAAGACCCTTATTTAATCCTTGATATTATCAAACCTGATATTATTATGCTTGGTACTGATCAAAAAATATTTGTTGATAAACTTCATGAAGAAATTGCTAAAAGAAAATTAGTCATTCAAATCCTGAGAGCCGATGAATTTCATTTAAATATTTTTAAATCTTCAAAAATTAGATCGTCCTTAGAAAATAAACAAGCAGGATTTTTATTCATCAATAAACCAACTGGATTTTCTTCGCATGATGTTGTAAAAAAATTGAGAAATATCTGTGGTACCAAGCGGGTTGGACATGCTGGTACTCTTGATCCGCTAGCGACTGGTATGCTGATTGTCGGTATCAATGAAGCCACCAAGCTTTTAAGCTGGTGGCAATTATTTCCCAAAAAGTACCAGGTAGAAATGGAATTTGGAAAAAAATCAGACACTTATGATATTGAAGGAGATATAAAAAATGTTAGTGATAAAAAAATAACTAAAAAAAATTTAGAAAATATTATTAACAAATTCCGAGGAAATATTTCCCAAACTCCTCCCGCATTTTCAGCCAAAAAAATAAATGGCGTGCCGGCTTATAAATTAGCCAGACAAGGCAAAAAAGTTAAACTAAAAAAACAGCTAATCACTATTTATCATATTGCTATAAAAAAATTTAACTTCCCTAAAGCAATCCTAGAAATTGAATGCTCAAGCGGCACCTATATACGAAGTATAGTAAATGATATTAGAATGGAGCTCAAGGTAGGCGCAATTATGACAAAATTAGTCAGAACCAGCACTGGACCAATATCACAAAATAAAGAAGTTGAATTGGATAAAATTGATAAAAATAATTGGGAAACTCACTTAAACCCCGCCACTATACTGACTGATAATATTAATGACTACTTTTATGAACAAGAACTAAAAACCTAACCCTCTCTTGCAATTATATTAGAAAGAGTGTATTGTATTTATTGTAATTAGTCACTATATAAAAATAGATTTTATTAAAAATTATTATTTTTGGCTAAATTTTGTGCATACCTGCCTGCCGGCAGGCAGGTATGCACAAAATTTATCATAAAACTAACCAATTTTAATTTAACAATCATTTTTATATAGTGACTAATTAATAATAATAATAATTAAATTAATAACGAGTGTATGCCAAATACAAAATCAGCTGCGAAAGAATTGCGTAAAACTGAAAAAAGAACAAAACGTAATAATAGAATAAAAAGCAACATAAAATCACTGATAAAAAAATTGGAAAAAGCTTTGCAAGATACCAATGACAAAACAGCCAAAGAACTTTATATAAAAATTCAGTCAGCTATTGATAAAGCGGCTAAGAAAAAAATTCTCAAAAAAAATACTGCCTCCAGAAAAAAATCACGGCTGACAAAAAAAATAAATTCAAGCAAAAAGACTAAATAAAAAACATCCCTCTAATTCGGGGGATATTTTTTATTATTCCTAATCTAAATATTCAAAATGAATAAATCAAGCAATAACTCCTGATTCTTTTCACCAGTTTTCATTTGTATATCAGTCTTCAATAACAGCTGATAAATCCTTTTCAATTGTGGCAATGAAAAATTCTTAACCAATGGCAATGACTTTTGTACTACATACGGATGAAGACCAAGTTCTTTGGCAACTTCACTGCTAGTATAACCATTTTTTTCCAGCACCTCTTTTACCAATATCAATACTCTAAACTGCCAAATCATTTTGGCAAAAAGTTCTGAAGGATCACTGCCGGCTAACAACTGATTTTTAAAAAGTTTTAATGCTTGTTTTTTATTATTTTTTGCCAAAGCATCAGTAAACAACCAAATATTATCACTTACTCTGGCTTCAACCAAAAGTTCTAGGTCTTTGCTAGTAATTTCTTCATCTTTCTTATATAAAATCAATTTATTCAACTCATTATATAGGTGCCATAAATTATTCCCCGCTAAACTGATCAAATTTCTAGCAACTGATTGATTTATTTTTACTCCTTCCTGACTCGCTTGATTAATAATCCATTTTTCCAATTGTATGGCTGATAAACTTTTAAACTCTTGAGAAAATTTTTCTTTACTTAATTTTTGATATAATGGTATTTTTGCAATTTTTTTTAACTGATCAGTGTCAACAATAAATTCCCAAAAAACTACTACATTCTCATCAGCCTTATCTAATAATTCTATAATTTGTTCTTGATTCTTTTTTGACAAGCCTTGTTGCAATAAATTTTTGATTATTACCATTCTCTCTTTCGAAAACAGAGCCGGGGACAATATTTGTTCTCTTAAAATATTAATATCAAAATCATCACCTTCCATCACAACAATGTTTGATCCGGTTGTATCAACTTTCTCTTTAAATTTCTTTTTTATATCCTGAAGCTTGTGCCAAGAACGGAAACTATCGTTTCCATGAATAAATATAATCATAAAATTAACAATTCTTACTCAGGTCTACTGTATCAAAAAAACAGACTAATTCCAATTGGATAATTTGTATATAAGTTAGTCGCTGTATAAAATAAACTTTATACAACTAGTCTTGCCAAAAACCTTATAATCTGGTATTTTAAAATTTGCATAGCAGTTATGCATTTTTTTTGATAAAATATAAATAATCTGGGCGTGTTCCTCCTTCGTCCCGCTATCGCGGGACTACGGCGGACAAGAGCTTCCCGCTTACACTTCGTTACTGCGGGACAGGCCCGCCGAGTCGGCAGGGCAGGCAGCTGTACCAGCTTCGCTTCCATGTTATTACTAACAGATTGTTCATATCAATTAAATATTTTTACTATTACCCATTACATGGGCGTGTAGCTCAGCTGGTTAGAGCGCTTCACTGATAATGAAGAGGTCGGAGGTTCGAGTCCCCCCACGCCCACCATCCTTCGCACATGTGCGAAGGATGTCCGCCGGCTTGTCCGTCATAGCTTTTTGGCGACGATGGAAGCTTTAGCGTAGGCTGGGCAAGATTACTTAATCTTACTCTTCTGCTACTATGTGCTACGGCTGGCACAGCCATTATAAATATTATTCATGCCGAGGTAGCTCAGTTCCCGCTATGCAGCGGGACAGGATCCGAGCAGTGGACTGAAAATCCACGTGTCGGCAGTTCCCTGCCTGCCGGCAGGCAGGAATTCTGCATCTTATAAATCAAATTTTATATCCTTAATATATATTGCTAAAATAAATATTTTTACTTTCTCATGACGCCGAGGTAGCTCAGTGGTAGAGCAGTGGACTGAAAATCCACGTGTCGGCAGTTCAATTCTGCCCCTCGGCACCATGAGAAAGTAAAAATAAATTATCGGGGTGTGGCGCAGTTGGCTAGCGCGCTTGGTTTGGGACCAAGAGGTCGTGGGTTCGAGTCCCACTACCCCGACCATTCGACTTTGTTCGTCGTTTTAATATATAACATGATTTATTATTAGTTATTACTTATTAATAATTGCCTGTGGCGGGCCTGCCCGCCGAAGCTTTATGCGAAGGCGGGTATTGTATAATGGCTATTATGTCAGCCTTCCAAGCTGAAGATGGGGGTTCGATTCCCCCTACCCGCTCCAACAAAAAATACTTATCGTGAGATAAGTATTTTTTGTTGGTTGAATTATAAAATGCCCGACTGATGCATATGCGGGCATTTTTTCTGTTACTAATTTAACTCAATTTGAGTTTTGGGGTTAGTAGTGCCAACCACTATATAAGAACCAGGTTTTGCGTCATCAGCATGTAATTCTTCAATCTTAATTGCATAGCTATACTTAGCTGGCCGACCATTCTTTGATCTTATTTTAATTACTGAAAAAGTAACCTTGCCTAAAATCGGCTTCCGCTTACTAAACTTAACAACGCACTCTGAAATCTCATGTTTTTCCCCATAAGGAATGTCACCTTGATGAGCTAAAAAATAATCTTGAATTGTCTGTGCGGCTTTAATCACCTCCTTATAAACGGTATAATTAATGAGCTATTGAGATAATTATAAAACTACTACATTATATTATTATAAACCAAATGAACTTTTATCAAAATGTGTATAAAATTGTAAAAAAATCCCTCAAGGCGGAATAATGACCTATGGACAAATCGCGGCTATTATTTCAACACCAAGAGCAGCCAGAGTGGTCGGTTTTGCTCTTCGCGCTCTACCAGCTAACACCAATATTCCCTGGCAAAGAGTCATTAATAGCCAAGGAATTATTAGTATTCATAATCAAATTTTTACACCTCAACTACAAGCCGAACTTCTGAAAAAAGAAGGTATTCGCGTTGAAAAATGTGATGATAATTATATTATTGATTTAGATAAATACTTAGTTGCCGTATAAAAATAGATATCCACTCTATACAATTGACAATATTAACTAAAGTTGATATCATATTATCAACCCAAAAATGGGTATTTTTTATTTAAGTTAAGGCTCTTTAGCAAAATTAAACATTGAAACACTTGTATGAAACGTATTTTTAAGAAATGCATGAAGAAGTATGTAGTAATCTCTCTATTGGTAATGATGTCATTTCTATTTTTATTACCGCAGGCAGAAATATTAGCGCAAAGCGAAACTACAGCTTCACCAGAAATCACCGGGGAGAGTGAAATCTTAACAGAAACAAAACTTGAAAATAAAAAAAATATAGTTCTACCAGTCAATGAAATTAAAATCAGAAAAAAAGTTGTAGTTACTGCTACTGCTTACAATGCTGTACCATGGCAAACTGATGACACGCCATGCATCGCCGCTGACGGAACCAATGTCTGCGCCAATCCTGATTTGAATATTATTGCTGCAAATTGGCTTCCTTTTGGCACAAAGGTTAGAATCCCGGAATATTTCGGCGATACAATCTTTGAAGTCCATGATCGGATGAATAAACGATATTCTGATCGGGTGGATATATTGATGAAATCAATACCAGAAGCTAAACAATTTGGCAGAAGACAAATAGAACTTGAAATACTTTAGACTCACTGCATAATAAGTTACATAACGAAATTTTTAGATTTTGAGATAAATTTTTAAAATAATTTTTGAAGTTTAGCTAGAAGCTTAAGCTGAAAATATTTTTTAAAAATTTAGCCAAAATGTATAATTGCAGTAGTAAAATTATTATGCAGTTGGTCTTCAATATAAAAATCCCCGTTAGGGGATTTTTATATTGATTTTCCATTAAATTTTTGATAATGTATTAATACTTATACTTGATACATAATACTTCATACTAGATACTAATACGGCCTGGTAGCCAAGCGGTAAGGCAGAGGTCTGCAAAACCTCTATACGGGGGTTCGAATCCCCCCCAGGCCTCCATTCCGCGGAGCGGAATGTCCTGAGCGTAGTCGAAGGGCTATATATCTTAATTAATTAATATAATAATATGAAAGAAAAACCATGGCGTTCACCTGCTTTAAAAAATGAAGGAATTATAGATAAAGAAGAACAAGAAAAACACCTTAAAAGATCTATAGCAAATAGTCCAACAAAAGGTCATTTAATAAAACAAGATAATACTGCTCAACCAGCTGGTAAACGAACAAACGATACGTTTGGTGGTATTCCACTAGAAGATATTTACGAAGATGAAAAAGATTTAGCTAGAGTAAATGCCAATGAAAAATTATCAGCCAAAAGAAAAAAAGAAGATCCTGCAGATGAAGAAGCTATTGGTACAGAAGGTTATAATGAAAAACAAGAAGCTGAGCTTAATGAAGAAATTGATCCATACGAACTTATTGATGAAGAAGAAAATACAGAAATAAATGAACGATTACAAAAAGAAAAAATTACTGAAGTCAAAAAACAAAGAAAACAACAAATGATTGATAGTAAAAGAAAAATCATTCAGACGATTCAGGAAGAAAAAAGCGGATCAAACCCTAAACTCAAAACTCTAGAAATCACTCCAAAAAATGAAAACCAAATATACCGTAAAAAAGATTTAAATTATATGGAAAAACTACTGATAAAATTCAAAATAAAAAAAGATAAAAATATAAATAAAGCTGCTTAAAATAAATTTCTAAATTAAATACAAAAATGCTACCATTAAAGGGTGGTATTTTTGTAAATATAATTAAATATCGTAATGACAGAGCAGTGCTCTGTCACTACAAATTTATACATGACTAAACAAAAAAAGGACAAATTAATAATTATCGATGGTAACGCCCTACTACACAGAGCTTTTCATGCTATTCCCCCGCTAACCACTAAAGACGGAGTAATGGTCAATGCAGTTTATGGATTTGTTACTATTTTGATGCGAGTAATGAAAGACCTAAAACCAACCCATGTAACTGCTACTTTTGATCTGAAAGCGCCAACTTTTCGCCATAAAGAATATGAGGAATACAAAGCTCATCGGGTAAAACAACCTGATGAACTATATGATCAATTACCTTTGATAAAAAAAATAGTAAAAGCTTTTAATATCCCAATTTATGAAATAGAAGGATTTGAAGCTGATGATATTATTGGCACTGTCAGCAAGCAACTGGATCCAATAGATAATATTGAATCTTATATTATTACTGGCGATTTAGACGCTTTGCAGTTGGTGGATGACAACACCAAAGTATATACTTTGAAAAAAACAATCGCTGATACTATTATCTACGATGAGGCGGAAGTAATCAAAAAATATGATGGACTAAAACCTTGCCAACTTATTGATTATAAAGCCCTACGCGGAGACCCGTCTGACAATATTCCTGGGGCGCGAGGAATTGGTGAAAAAACTGCCATAGAACTTCTTAATGAATTCAAAACCCTGACGGATCTTTATAAAAAATTCAAAAAATCAAATAAAATAAAACCAAGAATTAAAGATTTGCTAACTGAATATGAGGACGATGCTTGGTTATCGCAAAAATTAGCTACCATTGTTACCGATGTGCCAATTAATTTCAATATTGAAGATTGCTTGTTTACCGGGGTAGATAAAAATAAAACAGTAAAAATATTTCAAGAATTGGAATTCAGAACTTTATTGGGGAAAATACCAGAACTTGAATCTAAATTAAAAGTTGATGATAATCCGGCAACAAAAACGACTACCAAAAATAAGTATAAATTGATAGCTGATAATAAAAAATTTCAAACTTTTTTAAACCAACTAGCTAAACAAAAAATATTTGCAATTGATACTGAAACTTCTGGACTAGATCCGCTGACTTGTGAACTGATTGGGATTAGTATCTCTTGGAAGCCCGAGGAGGCATATTATATTGATTGGCAATCTATAAAAAATGCTAACCTAGAGCCATTAAAAAAAATATTAGCCGATGAAAACATAAAAAAAATCGGTCATAACATAAAATTTGATATGGCAATTTTGGAAAATGCTAACCTGCCCCTACAAGGAGCTGATTTTGACACTATGATCGCAGCTTATTTGATAAATCCGGGAGAAAGAAGATTTAAACTAGATAATTTAGCTTTTAGTGAATTTGGGCATCAAATGATTCCAATTGAATACTTAATTGGTAAAAAAGGCAAAGGTCAGCTGACTATGGATCAAATTGATAAAGAGAAAATATATGACTATGCTTGTGAAGACGCTGATTATACTTTCCGGCTCTACGAAATTCTAGAAAAAAATCTAAAGAAAAAACAACTGGGTGAACTTTTTAAAAATATTGAAATGCCGCTGATTCCTGTTTTACTTCTGATGGAAAAGAATGGTGTCAAAATAAATAAAAAATATTTGAGCAAAATTGAGAACCTAGTCAGTAAACAAATCAAAGCTCTGGAAAAAAATATTTATAAATTATCAGGTGAAGAATTTAATATTGCTTCTCCTAAACAATTGAAAGAGATATTATTTACTAAACTTAATATTTCTACCGAGGGCCTGAAAAAAACCAAAACTGGTGTATCTACTGCAGCCGGGGAATTGGAAAAAATGAAGGACCTACACCCAATCATTCCATTGATTTCTGAATATCGAGAACTAGCTAAACTAAATTCCACTTATATCAAGGCTCTACCAGAACTGATAAATAAAACTACAGCCAGAATTCATACCAGTTACAACCAAACCATCACCGCCACAGGCAGACTATCATCTTCAAATCCAAATTTGCAAAATATTCCGATTCGCACTCCGCTTGGCAAAAAAATCCGCGGGGCGTTTATTGCTGACAAAGGTAATAAACTAATTACGGCTGATTATTCTCAAATAGAACTCAGAGTAGTGGCCCATCTGTCAGAAGACCAAAATATGATCAATGCTTTCAAACAAAATAAAGATATTCACCAAACTACGGCGGCTTTTATTTTTGATGTACCGTTTGATAAAGTTGATAGCGATATGAGACGCAAAGCCAAAGAGGTTAATTTTGGCATTATGTATGGTATGGGCGCTTTTGGTCTGGCACAAAGAACTGGCATTTCCCGGTTTGAAGCTAAAGAATTTATTGACCGTTATTTTGCCAAATATGCCAAAATGAAAAAATATACTGAGGATATTATTACCAAAGCTCATGAACTCGGGTTTGTAAAAACACTTTTTGATCGAGTTAGGTACCTGCCAGACATAAATTCCAGCATGGCGATGGTGCGCAACGCCGCTGAACGAGCTGCTATCAACCTCCCTATTCAAGGTACTAGCGCTGATATCATGAAACTAGCCATGATTGCGGTTTATCATAAACTACAAACAGAAAAATTAACTGCTAAGCTCATTATGCAGGTTCATGATGAATTAATTTTGGAAGTTCCGAAAAATGAAGTAGGAAAAATATCTAAACTACTAAAACAAGAAATGGAGTCTGTTATCAAGCTCAAAGTTCCCTTAATTGTAGATGTAAAAGTGGGTAATAATTGGTTGGAAATGACAAGAGTTTAAATTTAATACATTATTCTCCCCCTCTAAAAATAAGATGGGGGCTGGGGGAGTTATGGAATGAAAGATAAAAATACTTATTTAATTACGTAATTCTTTTTCTTCCCTAAAATAAATAAAAAACCCCGGTTAAGTGTCCGGGGAATATTTAGAAGACAAAAAGGCGTGCTACATTAGATTATTTAGCTAAAGAATAACATAATGAAGCTTTCTTTAGAAAAAAACCATCTTTATTCTGCCTCAAAAAAAATGCTGTACCAGGAAATGGCAAAACGGAATTCATTATTTTATACTTTTCCCGCAAATATTTTATTGCTAATTTTTCATAACAGATAAAATGGATTTGTAATTTACCACTAGTAACTCGCTCAACTATTTCTGGTCGTGACATAAAGGGCTCAATAAAACGATTTTCTGTTATCACTATCAAATAATATAATGACTCAATATCCGATAATCGGTCAGTTAAAACCAGTCCAAAATGAACAACATCACGCAACTTATTTATTCTAATAGTAGCAATATTTAAAAGACCAATACCTTGTCTTTCCAATATAACTGATCTCTCTTTGCTCAAACCCAAAGGCTTGCGAGTATAAAAAAATGGTATTCTCACTGTTTCTGCTGTCTCTACTGGAGCTACTGACGGTTCATTTTGTCGATATTTACTATCTTTCTCGATCTGTTCAGCTACTTTCTGGACTGTTTCTTCTACCCACTCTTGATTTCTCCTCTGGAATCTACTAATAGACCAAGCGAAAAAAAAGAATATGCCGACAATTAGAAATATCACTGTTACTACTGCCAATCGGTGAGACAACTCACCATGTAGAAGTAAACTATAGAACCAAGCAATTGGCTGGGCTAATAAATCAACATATTCGGACAAAAAATTATTTGGCATTATACACCCCCTGTTGTGATTATTAATTTTATTTATTTTAAATAACGGATTTCATTAGAATAACAAAAATGATAAATATGTCAATAACCTAAACTAGTATTTAGTATATTGTAGCTAGTGGTTAGTATATACCAAAATAATGATCCTATTCCCACGCTGACATATTTTTTTATCATTCTGCGCCACACTGTCATTCCTGCGAAGGCAAAAATCCAGAAACAAAAAAGATTCCTGCCTTCGCAGGAATGACAAAAAAAACAAATATTACTTTATTATTAAACCTTTAATCTTTAAAACATCCAACCGCTTATAAACGGTTGGATGTTTTTATTGTAATACTAATTTTTTATCTCAACTCTTGCAATACTTTCTCTATACTTTCTTTATCTTTAATACCAAGTTCATCAAGTTTTTCTAACAATGTATTTAATTTATCTACAAACATTTGTTTAACTTCCGCTAAATTTATTTCTTCTTCATTTTGTACCTTAGTGCCTAAATCAATAAAATCAGACTCGTCATAAACATACATTAATCCTCTTCTAATTATTTACCAAGATTCTTGATCAAATAAATCTGCTTCTCTTATTTCAGTAAAAGTATCAATTTTATCATTAATAACTTTTATGGTTTCCTGTGGATTTTTTTCCTATCTTAATCATAAACTTATATTAATAATTTAAACAAAAGTAACTTTAGCTACACTGTCCCCCTCAGTCTTGAATCTCATTACCCTCACACCTTGCGTGGCTCTACCCAAAACAGATACTGATTTCAATGGCAACCTAATAACCTGCCCTTTCTTGGACATTACAATTATATCTTCTTGTTCCAATTTAGCACTGACGACAAATGCGGAAGTAGCACTACCGGTTTTGGTGGTTATATTAGCAGCTTTGACTCCGCTACCGCCCCTACCTTGAACTTTAAATTCAGTAACTTTTGATCTTTTAGCATAACCATTTTTCATTACTACCAAGAGCTGTTCCTCTTTTCCTGGCTTGCCTTCAAAAATCAAATCCATGCCAATTACACTATCTCCTTTTTTGAGTCTAATTCCTCTTACTCCTGACGCTGATCTCCCCATTGCTCTAATGCCCGCTTCTTTGAAACGAATAGCTTGACCATTCTCTGAAACCAACATAATATCATCCCTGCTAGTTGAAGGTCTGACCCAATCAAGCTGATCATCACCTTTTAATTTGATAGCAATCAAACCTGACCGCCTGACATTATCAAACTGATCAAATTCAACCTTCTTAATAACACCATGCTTAGTAACCATGACTAAAAACTTATATTCATTTTTGACTTCCGAGAGCGGTAAAATTGATGATATTTTTTCTTCAGGCGCTAGTTGCAAAAAATTAACAATTGCCTGACCCTTGCTGGTTCTGGAACCACCGGGCACCTCGTAAGCCTTGAGCTGAAATACGCGCCCTCTGGTAGTAAAAAATAAAAGATCAGCATGAGTGTTGGTGCTAAATAAATGTTCAACTACATCTTCTTCTTTGGTAGTTAGACCAATCACCCCTTTACCTCCCCGGCTTTGAGTTTTGAAAGTATCAGGCGACAACCGTTTGATGTACCCATCACGAGTTACAGTAACAACAGTAGCTTCATTTGGTATCAAATCCTCTTGAGAAAATTTATCAATCGCATGCGGTACAATTTGCGTCCGACGCCCATCACCATGCTTATCTTTAATCTCTTGCAATTCATCTTTGATAATTTGTAAAATTTTTACTTTACTCTTCAATAATGCTGTTAACTCTTTAATCAATTTTAATTTTTCTTTCAATTCTTCTTCCACGCGCAAACGTTCCAAATTAGCTAGCTGCTGCAATTTCATTTCCAGAATCGCCAGCGCTTGCCGCTCAGACAGCTTGAATTTTTTGATCAAATTCAATTTAGCGTCAACTCTATCTTTTGATTTTTTGATAGTGGCAATAATTTTATCAATATCCTCAAGCGCCATTGCCAAGCCTTCTAAAATGTGCGCCCGATCTTTGGCCCTGTCAAGTTCATATTGTGTTCGCCTAGTAATAACTTCTTGACGATGCTTGATGTACTCTTCTAAAATATTTTTTAAAGTCAGAACTCTTGGCTGAATACCGTCTACTAAAGCTAATAAATTTACATGAAATGAAGTTTGTAAATCAGAAAATTTATATAATTGATTTAAAATCTTTTTTGGATAAGCGTCTTTTTTCAATTCTATTACTATTCGTATTCCATCTTTATCTGATTCATCGCGCAAATCTCTAATGCCTTCTATTTTTTTATCACGCACTAGTCCGGCAATTTTTTCAATCAAACTAGATTTATTTACTTGATACGGGAGTTCGGTGGTTATTATTTGAAATTGACCTTTTTTATCTTCAACAATCTCTACTTTTGCTCTCATAACAATACCTCCTTTACCAGTAGCATAAGCTGTTTTGATATCGTCAACGTTAAAAATGATTCCTCCAGTTGGAAAATCAGGCCCTTTGATAAATTGCATTAAATCATCAAGACTTGAATCCGGCTTGTCTATTAAAGCAAAAATTCCATCAATAATCTCAGTTAAATTATGCGGCGGAATTGAAGTTGCCATGCCAACAGCAATACCAACTGCACCATTAAGCAATAAATTCGGTAATTTCGCTGGCAACACCAATGGTTCTTTTTGAGAACCATCATAATTTGGAACAAAATCAACTGTATTTTTATCAAGATCATACAGTAATTCTTCAGAAATCGCCCTCAATTTAGCTTCAGTATAACGCATGGCAGCAGGACGATCACCGTCAACTGAACCAAAATTACCCTGTCCATTAACCAATTGATAACGCATAGCAAAATCTTGAGCCATTCTCGCCATACTATCATAAACCGCAGTATCACCATGCGGATGATATTTACCAAGCACTTCTCCAACTACAGTGGCTGATTTTCTGAATTTAGCTCCTGATTTTAATCCGATATTCCACATTGCGTACAAAATCCTACGATGTACTGGCTTAAGGCCATCTCTAACATCAGGCAAAGCTCTTGCCACAATAACGCTCATTGCATAATCAAGATATGATTGTTCCATTTCCTCAACCAAGGATTTCTCTATTACTCGGTTACCTAGTAAAACTTTATCTGCTTCTATTTCAGCTGGCTTGCCTTTTGTCGGTTTACCTTTCGCTGACTCATCTTTCTTTTTCTTTGGCATATTATAAATAATTACATTTAATTATAACTCTTCTGAAGTTGTTGTTGCGATATCTGAATTTTTAATCTCTTCTGACTGCTGTTTTATTTTTTCTTTAATATCATCAATTATCTTTTGCTCTGTTTTGGTTGTTTCTTCCACTACCTGCGCCTTATCAATTTCTTGTTTTGATTTTGTTTTAAATTCAAAAATATCAGAACCTATTTCATTACTGACCTCTTGCAAGCCTTTTATCAATGTATTGCTTTCTTTCCTATGACCACTCCAAGAATCACTATTTATTATCCAAAAAACCCACCCAATTAACACCAATAAAATAACGACTCCTACTAAATATTTCAATAATTTTTCTTTTTTATGTCTGTGTTGGCTAGTTTTTAAACTTTCGTTTATAATTTTTTCAATTTTTCTTACTTTCCTTGTCATAACAAAATTAATTACGCAACAAACTTTATGGCTGCAGGATTATTAACCTACTTTCATCCTGAGGTAGGTCACGAGCAGTAATTCTAACCTTATCAGTATTCTCAACTTTGGATGTACCCAATTCTTTAACAAATAAATCTGCTGCATCAAGCGGCAACTTACTACCAGGAAATTTATAATATATTGGAATTATTATTCTTGGCTCAATCGCTTGAACCAAATGAGCAGCCTGCTTCGCGTTTAAACTGTCATGCCCGCCGATCGGAACAAAAAGAACATCAGCGTTCTCTATCTGCTCTAATTGACTGTCAGTTAAATCTTTTTGACTCATCTGACCCAAATGCACAATATTCATATCCTCAACTTCAATAGAATAAATTATTTTACCAGTAGGAATGTCGCCGCCATCATACTCAGAAATACCGTAAACAAATATTTGTTTTGATTCGTACTCACCTGGACTGTCAATCAAAAAACAACTTTCAGAAAGTTTCAAATTTTTATCCAATTTACCACTGGTCATCAAAACCATGTCAGCGTCCATTTTTGGCTGCCTCAAACCAATCGTCTTAACAACAAATGGATCTATAAGTAAATTTGAATCACCATTTTGAGGTGACTTTGTCTGCATTTTTATAAATGTTTGTCCGTACCATTGAATATACATATTTACTTGGTTAATACGTAGAAATATTACCATTTTTAGTTGAAAAAATCAACTGTTTATTATAAAATTCTTAAATCTGCAGAGTAGGTAAATTCTTTGATTTTTTTTTAACATCTCTCAAATTAGTTGCCTTTGATTTGTTATTTTCTTTAACTTGATTATCAGTCTCTACTTTTTTGTTGATATCATGCACTGTAGCGGATTTGTTATTTTCTACATTTTGCCAAGCTGTCTTTTCAGGATTAATAAAACTATTTCTCATAGAATTCACTCTTCTGTCTTTCGCTGAGATACCGCTTTTTACTGATGTGTGCCTAGCTGGTCTTTTATCCTCTTTGGTTTCTTTGCCTGTTAATTTCCTTACCATATCTTCAGCTCTTTTAGACTTGTCCTCTTTTATTCGCGATTTTTTAATTCTTTCTTTTCTTAATTCGTCTTGATAAGAGTCATATTCCATTTGTTTTTCCTTTAAATAACCCTCCCACCTTGAACTCGCTCCTGAGCCACTTTCAGCAATCGCTTGCTTAAATTGTCCTTCAGTCATGGTTTTACCAGAAATCAACAATTTATTATTACCAGCTTGTTTTTTAAATTTGACTATATCGCGAGTAGTCATCTTCATATGATTTTTCAAAAAATCCTCTTGTTGAGCATGATTCAATCTAAGCTTATTTAATTTGTAAACTGGTTTTTTGCCAGATAAAAATCCCATGATTTATTACGTTAGTATTTAATAGTAAATGCTTACATATAGTATACCTAAATTATAAAATAAGGTCATATTTTACTAACTAACTAGGTTTACAAACCTGCTATTTTGTTAATTTCTCAAACTCTTGCCAAAATTAAGATTTTATAATATACTAGGCAAAGTCATCTGCTACCTAATCTAACCTGCTGGCAGACAGGACTATCTTTCAATAAGATGGTTATATCTAATAATTAAATGGCAAAACAAAAAACTGTTTCTGATGAAGAAAGTAAATTAAAAAAACCAAAAATGGAGGATTTACTGGATCAGCTAAAAAATCAAAAATTTCCAAAGGTTGGCGAACTAATAGAAAGTACTGTAATCAATGTTGGTAAAAATGAAGTAATTCTTGATATCAATGGAATTACTACCGGCATGGTCAGAGGTAAAGAACTTGAAGATGAATCAGGAGAATATTCTGATCTAAAAGTTGAGGACAAGGTCAGCGCTACTGTTCTAGAATTGGAAAATGAAAAAGGATTAATAGAACTTTCTTTCAGACATGCTGGACATCAAAAAGCTTGGGAAAACCTTGAAAAAACACTTCAAGAAGAAACTATTGTAAAAACTAAAATTATTGACGCCAATAAAGGCGGTCTGATGTGTAAAGTTGGTGGAGTAATTGGATTTATGCCGGTTTCACAACTTACTACTGAACATTATCCAAGAGTTGAAGGTGGAGATAAAAATCGTATCCTTGATATTTTAAAAAGTTATACTGGCAGTGAATTTGATGCCAAAATTATTGATGTGGATGAAAAAGAGAATAAATTAATTGTTTCTGAAAGAGCTGCTTGGGAAGAAAAGCAACATGAAACTATCAGTAAATATAAAGTGGGACAAGTCGTTAAAGGAAAAATTACCGGTGTGGTTGATTTTGGCGCTTTTATAGAATTTGACGATAATATGGAAGGACTTGTTCATATCTCCGAAATAGCTTGGCAGCGTATTGATAATCCTCGTGATTATGTAAAAGTTGGCGATGAAGTGGAAGGTAAAATTATTGAAATTGAAAAATCAAAAATTTCACTCTCTATTAAAGCTCTCCTTAAAGATCCTTGGAAAGAAGTGGTTGCCAAATACAAAATTGGCGACAAAGTAAAAGGTAAAGTTTTGAAAACCAATAATTTTGGCGCTTTTGTTGAGCTAGATAAAGATATTCATGGACTAGCTCATATTAGCGAGCTGTCAGAATACCCAATCAAAACTGCCAGCGAAGTTGTTCAGATTGGCGAGACTTATGAATTCCAAATTGTATCAATAGAACCAAATGAACATCGCCTCGGTCTTTCTATCAAAGCCATGAAAAGAAAAAAGAAACCAACAGTAGAAAAAAAATCTGAAGCAAAAAAGCAAACAACTAAAAAAAAGAAAGGGGACGATAAAACAGTGGAAAAAAAGGAAAAAGAAAAAAATAATCAGCAATAACAGGTCACGACCTGTCACTACAAAATAATATAAACTTACATAATTAAAATGAATCCCATGAACGGGATTCGTTTTAATTATGTAGCTATTCTATCAAAATAACAATCAATAACTCTTACTGATTTCAATATCCTGATAAAAATAATCAACAATATCCCTATACGAAGCACCGTCTTGAGCCATAATCATAGCACCAATTGCTGACAAACCAACTCCGTGACCAAGCTGAGAAAAACCTTGTTCTTGCGGAACTGAAACAGGTTTAACATAAGGATATGGCTCGCCATACCAAACTTCAGCCCAACTTTTAGTTTGACCATTAGATCTAGCAAAATAAGGAGTTACCGCAACTTCACCTTGATAAGTTACGACCTCGCCAAAAGTATCTTCTACTGCTTTGACCAAAAAAGGATGTCTGTCCTCATTACTATACCCTCGATAAACTTGATCCCAATAGGCATCAATATGAAAATATTCACTATCGTGCTTGTAATTATCATTCATATGATAATAAGCATATGACCTGCCCACCACGGTCATTACTTTTAAATATTCAAAATTATCACTAGCTCTGGTTTCACTCAAACCTTTCAAATAATCCTCAAGCGGTAATTCGTTTATCATCCAGATTCTGCCAGTATATTCAGAATAATTCAATTCCAAACTACCACGAAAAGTATTATCTGATAATGAACGATTCCATTTTGGCGGATTTTGATATGATTCAATTTTTAAAATTGAGTCATTTTCACCTACAATTTTATATGGCTCTAGGGAACTGTCTTGTATGTTTTGACTACTAATATTATAAGTCTTGTTTACCTTATTAAACCAAATAACTACTGGGATTTCACCTTGACTGGTTATCAAAACACTGCCATTAAAATTCAATACTTGATATGAACCAGTAGACGTAATTTTATGCTGCCGGGTAGTATAAAACAATCCAATTCTAATCAAAGGCGATATCAACAAAGAGCTATCTGTTTTATTTGGTAACACCTCCTGCAAAGCCGCTTCAGCATATTTCAAATTGAATGGATTTATATCTGAAATAATTTCTGACCACTCTTTATCAACTTTTTTATTGTCAATAATTTCTAAATCAACTTCATTAATCGCTAAATTTTTTTCCAATCGCTTTTCTTGATAGCTAATTAATGATTTATATTCCCCATTTATATTTTTTTCAACTGAAATATAAACTATTGAACATGATAATAAAATAGAAACAAAAATAAAAAAAGTCATACCTATATCAGAATACGACAAACCTTTGTTTATATGTTTATTTGTTTTATTGCGAAAATATAATATTTTTTTACTAAAATCAACTATATTTTTCATTTTTTTATTTTTGTTTCTATTTTTATTTTTTAGCTAATATTAGCTAAGCTCTAACTACATTCTATCATATTTTTTTTGTTTTGTCAATTCAAAATAAAAAAGGTAAAATTAATAAGCCTACTATAAAAAAATTTATGGAAACAAAAAAAATAGCAAAAAACACAATTTGGCATTTTAGCGCAAAATCATTTGGGCTCTTGATTGGAATAGTCACTATTGCTATTGTTACCCGTTACTTAGGTAGAGAAGGTTTTGGTCAATATGCCACTGCATTAGCCTGGCTGCAATTTTTCGGTATTTTTGTCGACTTTGGTCTTTATATGATCATGTTATCTGAACTAGGGCGGGCGGGCAGCCATGAACAAGAAAGTAAAATTGTAAGTAATATTCTCTCCTTAAGGATAATCTCGGCTATAATAATTTTAGGAATCAGTATCTTTGTAAGCTGGCTGATGCCTTATGACCATATTATTAAAATGAGTATAATAATTTTGGTCTGGTCTTTCTTCTTTCAGTTAATTAATCAAATATTGGCTGCTCTTTTTCAAAAAAAATTAATCATGCATATTGGCAGTCTGAATGAAATTATCGGTAAAGCCTTAGCATTAATACTAATTATCTTTATTATCCATAATAATTGGGGTTTACTCGCTATTGTTGCCGCGATCTCCATAGCTAATGCTATAAATACTACTATTATGTGGTTGATAGCTAATAAATACGTAAAAATAAAACTTGATTTTGATTTCTCCTATTGGCGTTATATTGGCAAATTAGCATGGCCGCTCGCTATTGCTACGATATTTAATTTATTTTATTTTAAAGCCGACACGATCATTTTATCAATATTTAGACCAATCCAAGAAACCGGTATATATGCCGCGCCTTACCGCATACTTGAAGTTCTTATTTCGATGCCGCCAATCTTTTTAGGATTAATATTGCCGCTACTAGCTAAGCAATGGAAAGAAAAAAATATTCCTGGTTTCAAACTTACTATACAAAGAAGCCTAGATCTCTTTCACATTGCTATAATTCCTTTAATTATTATCTCATTATTATTAGCCGAACCAATTATGATCTTGGTGGCCGGAAATGAATTTGCTATATCAGCGCCAGTTCTCCGTTTATTAATCATAGCCACTGCTTTTATTTTTTATTCCCAAATATTTTCATTTGCAATCGTGGCGATGGAAAAACAAAAACAAATTCTCAAATTTATAATTAGCGCTGCTATTATTGCCCTTATTTTATACTTTATATTTATTCCGATTTATTCTTACTATGCTGCTGCTATTATTACTATTCTAATTGAAGGTGTTATTATGCTAACCTTTATTTATATTACCCATAAACAAATAAAACAAAAATTTTCATTTAATATTTTCATTAAAGCTATTATTAGCTCCTTGCCGATGATTTGCTTTATTCTTATTTTTAACAATTTATCAATCATTCCCTTATTATTTATAGCGGTTATAATATATATAATTAGTTTATTTCTTACCAAGGCGCTTAACTTTTCAGAAATTAAAAATTTACTACTAAATAAATCCTAAGCACCCGTCTCGATTCATCGTCAAGACGAGGCGGACGAAATACTAATATGAATTTAATATTTTTTTATACTAGTTTATTATTTTTTTTAATTCTAGCCAGTATTAATACTAGACTCGGTATTTATATTATTTTAATTTTCCTGCCCACCTATCTGTTGCGTGTCCAAATTTGGCTTATCCCAACTACCTGGCTGGAACTGACAATATATTTACTTTTCTTTGCTGTGGTAGTCAAACTAATATGGCAAAAAAAATTAATCGTTAGTTTAAAACATTTATATCACAAATACTCTATTGTTTTATTATCTTTGGGTTTGTGGTTTCTGGCAGCGCTTGTTGCCACTTTTGTTTCGCCTGATTTAAAATTGTCAGCTGGAGTATTGAAAGGTTGGTGGCTTGACCCCATCATTCTTATCTTGATAATTTTATTAAACATCAAAAACAGACAACAAATAGAAAAAACTATTTTAGCCTTGTTGTTAGGGTCTGCCTTAGTATCTTTATATGGATTAATTGAACATATTTTCGGCTTCGGCCTGCAAGCTGATGGGTTGTTAAACGCCATGTATAAACCCGCCAATTATGTAGCTATGCTTATTGTTCCTGTTACAATCATGTCACTTGGCCTTTTATTTTATTATAAAAATAATTATAGATATAAATACTTAACGATTTTTCTAATAGCAATTTCTCTGGTAGCCTTATTTTATACCAAGTCATACGGCGGTTTTTTGGGATTTAGTTTAGGAGTCTTTACTCTTTTATTTTGGCAAGAGAATAAAAGAAAAAAAATAATTTCAATAATACTTTTTATCATTCTGGGATTATCTGGTGTCAGTATTTTATCAACTCAAGCCAAATTTAAAAATATTATCAATTTTACTGAAAGAAATTCATTGACTACCCGCTTGCAAATTTGGGAAATATCTACTGAAGTGCTAAAAAATAATTTAATCTTTGGAGTTGGACTTGGCAACTTTCAAAAACCCTACCGAAAGATGGCCTTTACCATGTATCAACCGCCTCTAGAATGGGATGTTGTCAAAGCGCACAATCTTTTTCTTAACACCCTGCTTGAAATGGGAATTATCGGTCTCTCTGTTCTTTTGTATTTACTAATTGTATTTTTATGGCAAACTAAAAAATTAATTAGACTGGTAAAAACTACTAATTATTGGTGGCTGGTGGCTGGAACTTTTGCGGCTATGATTAGTATTTTATCACACGGACTCCTTGATACACCTTTTTTTAAAAATGATCTAGCTATACTCTTCCTGGTTGTATTCATCCTGCCGTTTATTATATACAAGGATATAAAACAAAAATAAAAATGATACTAAAATTTCATTGACAGAATGGAAAAAATATGGTACTATTAGGATAGATAGGGTAGAAAAACAAAAAAATCAAGCAAAAATAAAAATAAAATGGTAAAAAAATGGGTAAATTTGAATATTCTAAATATTTGGTAGCTAGTTTGCTAGTTGCTTTTTTTATTGTTCAAATAATACCCGTGACTGCAAATGAAGCCCTGCTAAATTATTTCGACAAAGCCTACCTTAACAATTCTAACAATAATATTCTACCGATTAGTGATAATGAAATTGGTATTATTGATTGGCTACCTGGTCAAGAATTTGAAATCCTGCTACAAAATCAAAAATCTGAAATTAAGAATGAAATTCCATTAAATAAAACTCCTGAATATATTCTTGAAAATTTGGAAAAGAAAATCAAAATCCTGCAAAAACCAAATACCATAGAAGCTGCTAAGACAATTCAAGCCAGCGTGACTGAACACAATTTGCCTATTGCCGTTCTAAATGTTTGGAGACCTCATACTGTTATCAAAATAAAAAATGAAACTAAAGAAACGTGGCTACAGAAAAACACCAAGCTGGTCAGTGAAAATTTTTCTGGAAATTTAAGCTTTTTTAGGGATCCAACATGGCTATCAAAAAAAATAATAACCACAATGGATGAAAAAAAAGTTTTACCAGGAAAAATCGCTACCTTTGAATTCATAATTGATGGTAGAGGCCAATCAATGGTTTATGGACAT
Source organism: bacterium (assembly GCA_030666865.1). Classification (GTDB taxonomy): domain Bacteria; phylum Patescibacteriota; class Patescibacteriia; order S139-126; family S139-126; genus DAOUWZ01. The sequence continues at coordinate 57,182 of DAOUWZ010000001.1, forward strand.
GTTTATAAACTTAAAATCAACGATAAATTAATTCACCTTGATGCCAAAGGAGCGCTTTATTGGCTGACTAGAGTTGACCCATACAGCAACTAACCTGTCTATGCTTATTCATTTATATGGACAAACATAGCCAGATTAGGCTACACAACCAAATATCTGGCATGGGGAAAAAAGAAAACCGCCTGGACTCATAAAGGGCGGTTTTCTAATTATCTAATAAGTCTTTATCAATATAAGTCCGATACCGCGTACGCGGTATCGGACTTATACTTAATCTCCTTCTCAAGTTAAAACCAAAATTTCCTGATAATAAATTATCCCCGTAGCAAGCTAACAAAAAATTCTTTAAATTAAAAAACTTCGCGCTAGCGAAATTTTTGTGACTAAACAGATTCTAATTATCTAACATTACAATTTTTTACAAAAATTTTTAATTCTTGAGACAATTCTCGAAGCTCTTCATCCGAATATGAAACCTCTCCCATAAGACTTGGGTCACATACTTTTGTTGGAATAAATCTTTGCAAATAATAATTTTCTGCGCCTTTGATTGTTTGTGCAATTTTTCTCAAATCGTCTTTACTAGTAAGAGATTTCACAATTGTCGTTCTGAATTCATACTCAATACTGGATTTCATTATTAAATTAATGCTTGTTTTTAGCTTATTGATCAACACTGAACATCCCACAAACTTTGAATAATTTTCTAGTGGCGCTTTGACATCCATGGCAAGGTAATCAATCAATTTTTTATCAATCAATTTTTTCAGCATCTCCGGTTTACTTCCATTACTGTCCAATTTTACCAAAAATCCCATTTCTTTTATCTCCCTAATCACTTTTGGTAAGTCTGGATGCAGAGTCGGCTCTCCTCCGGTAATACTTACGGCATCTAGCTTGTTTTGCCGAATTTTTAAAAAACTATAAATTTCTGCCAGCGGAATTTTTGACGCATATTTTTCAGGTATAACCAATTCTGGATTATGACAATAAGAACAGCGAAAATTACAACCTATGGTAAAAATTATGGCGGAGGTTTTTCCCGGATAATCAATCAAAGAAAACTTTTGTAAACCACCAATAATCATATCTCTAATTTATACGTTTTCCGTATATCAAATTCAGCTTTTTTACCATCGTTCCATTGTTTTACAGGGCGCAAATAACCGACAATTCTTGAATAAATTTCACACGAACTCTGACACTTAGGGCAAACTGGAACATCACCAGAAATATATCCATGAATTGGGCAGACACTGAATGTTGGGGTTAAGGTAAAATAAGGCAAACGATAATCTTTACATATTTTTTTCACCAAATTTTTGACACTCGTTCCATCTTCAATTTTTTCACCAAGAAAAAAATGTAAAACAGTGCCACCGGTATATTTTGTCTGCAAGTCGTCCTGTAATTCTAAAACTTCAAAAATATCATCAGTAAAATTAACCGGCAAATGTGATGAATTGGTATAAAACGGACTTTTAACATTTTTCCCTTTTCCATTGGCAAAAATCGCATTCCCGCATTCCTTTTGATCAAGTAATGCCAACCTATATGACGTTCCCTCAGCAGGCGTTGCTTCAAGATTATAATTATTTCCAGTATCTTCCTGAAAAATAAGGAGTATTTTACGCATATATTCAAGTACTTCTTCTGCAAATTTTTTACCTTTGACTGTCGCTATTGTCCCACCATAAAAATTTTGTATTGCCTCATTCATTCCTACAATGCCAATAGTAGAAAAATGATTTTTCCAAAAACTACCATGACGGGATTTAATATTTCTTAAATAAAACTCTGTGTATGGATATAAACCACTTTCAGTAAACCGTTCCAGCACTTTTCTTTTCGTTTCCAGACTGTCTTTAGCAATAATTAATAATTCCTTTAGATTATCAAAAAATTCTTTCTTGTTTTTCGCATTAAATCCAAGACGAGGCAAATTGATAGTTACCACTCCAATTGAACCTGTCAACGGATTTGCGCCGAATAAACCGCCACCACGTCTTTCCAACTGTCTGTTATCAATCCTTAACCGACAACACATTGAACGAGCATCATCAGGATTCATATCAGAATTGATAAAATTGGAAAAATAGGGCAAGCCATATTTACCAGTTGCCTGCCATAACAATTTACTGGAATCACTATCCCAATTAAAATCTTTTGTGATATTATATGTAGGAATTGGAAAGGTAAAAACACGACCGCTTGAATCACCTTCTGCCATTACTTCCAGAAATGCCTTGTTGAACATATCCATTTCTCTTTTAAATTCTTTGTATGTTTCTTTTTGTGGCTTGCCTCCAATAATAACTGATTGTTTTTTGTAATAGCTAGGCACAGTTAAATCTAATGTGATATTTGTAAACGGCGTCTGGAAACCTACGCGAGTAGGAACATTGATATTGAAAATAAATTCTTGAAGCGCTTGTTTAACTTCTTTATATGATAAATTGTCATACCTTATAAACGGTGCAAGTAGTGTATCAACATTACTAAATGCCTGAGCGCCAGCCGCCTCGCCCTGCAGAGTGTAAAAAAAATTAACAACCTGTCCAAGAGCCGACCGAAAATGCTTCGGCGGTTTGCTTGATATTTTTCCTTCAACTCCAGTAAACCCTTCGACTAACAAATCAAAAAGATCCCAACCAACACAATAAACTGAAAGAAGATTCAAATCATGAATATGAAAATCTCCGTCTGTATGAGCATCTCTAATATTTTTGGGATAAATTTTGTTTAACCAGTAATTTTTGCTTATTTCGCTAGAAACATAATTATTCAAGCCCTGCAGTGAATAAGACATATTGCTATTTTCTTTAACCTGCCAGTCGGTTTTATACAGATATTGCTCAACCAAACCATTATTGACAGAATTGGTAATATTTCTTAACTGATTATGCTGATCTCGGTATAAAATATAAACCTTGGCGGTTTTTTTGAATTTTGAACGCAATAAAACATCTTCAACAATATCTTGAATTTGTTCAACTTGAATTATTGACTCTTTAACATTCTTTTTAGCGTAAGCTATGACTTTTTGCGTCAGTTTTTGCGCCTCTTTGTTGTCAAATTCGCCAGTAACTTGACCCGCCTTAGTAATCGCCATAGCTATTTTCTTTTTATCAAAAGAAACTACTTTACCGTTTCGTTTTTTTATTTGTTTGTGCATAATCATTATTTTTTAGTGAATAAAAAATTTTTATTGGGCATCAAAAATATAATCCTAAAATATTATATTTTAATACATGTCTTGTATTAAAGTTTCTGTAAAAATAAAAAATCACTTGGCTCAAACCAAGTGTTTATAAGAATACGAAACAATATATCAATACTCTAAGTAGGCTTGACGCGAGCCAAAAATGGTCCTCCTTTATGGAGTATAATATGCGAGATCGGACTATTACCGTAGCGCGACTGTGCCGGAATTTCACCGGACTTCACCGCATAACCATTAATGAAATTAAATTATGTAAATGAGTGTTTGTATTATAACATAATTTGTGAAACTCTAATTTTGGAAGATGTTAATAACTTAATAAAATTATTTAATTTTAACTAAAATGCTAAATAAAAAATAACTAAATACAAAAAACGCCTAACCCTTGTTTTATTACTATTATTTCTACTAAATATCAACAAACGGCTCCTGATTAACTTTTTTGCTAATCAAACAAGACTCCTCTACCCAATGTTTTATTTCTTCTTTATTTTCCAATACAGAAAGCGGCAATTCCCAATAAGACAACGATACTTTTTTATTTTTTCTATAATAAACAAACGGTTGAGAATGGTGTTTTTCATATTTAGCTTGATTGGTTTCGTCAACTTTAAAATAAATATTGTTATTAGAAACAATAGCAAATATTATTCCGTCTTTATAAATACCATAACTGCTAAACATCGGCCGATAGCTTATATCATCAATTCCTAATAAAACATCGTAAACAATATATTCAAGAAAATTTGTGTCTAGTTTTGTCATTTTAATTAAGTAAACCTATTTATTATTAAATGGCGGTGGGACTGGGATTCGAACCCAGGAAGAGCGTAAACCCTTACCGCATTTCGAGTGCGGCGCTTTCGACCACTCAGCCATCCCACCACAATACTTATTTTATTTTTAGCTTTTCAATAATATCGCGATATTGCTGATTTAACAATCGTCTTCCTTTATTTGATTTCAAAAATTTTTCTCTTCTTTGGGCATCGCTCTTTAAAGCATATGCTTCGTAACCAATTAAAACAATTGGTCTATAATTTCTAGTAGATGCAACCTTACCTGACTTATGCTCATACAACCTTCTTTTTAAATCATTACAACTTCCTTTATAAATATCCTGGTTGGATAATTGGATTCGCCGGGTCATCCGACCCGGCGCCCCGTCGTATGACTGGGGCGAACCCACGGTACGGTATAATCCGCACAACTGATTTCGAGTCAGTCCCGTTAAACCACTCCGGCACCCTTCCTTAATATTAAATTATAAAAATTAATTTATATACTACATACTATCTCCTATATACTAATTTAGCAATTATGCCTAATTTTTGTTATAATATAAATAATTAAATAACAAAAATAATGAAACAAACAGTAACTAAAGCTATTGTCACTGTAGCTGGAACTGGAACTAGATTTATTCCGGCTACTAAAAACATCCCAAAAGAAATGCTACCAATTGTTGATAAACCAATTGTCCAGTATGATGTGGAAGAACTGGTAGCTTCTGGTATTAAAGATATAGTTTTGGTTACCAAACAAGGTGGCGGAGCTATTGAAAACCATTTTGACACAAATCCAGAATTGGAAGAACAATTAAAAAAGACTAATAAAAAAGAATATTTAAAAATAGTACAAAAAATTCCCCGCCTGGCCAATTTTATTTACATGCGCCAAAAATCATTTATGCCTTATGGGAATGCCACTCCCCTGCGCTTGGCAAAAAATATTGTGGCAGATGGTCCGTTTCTTTATCTTTTTGGTGATGACCTTACTTTATCAAAAGTGCCGGTCTGTAAACAATTAATTGATTTATATAAAAAAAATCCTGATGTCTGCGCAATTATCGCCGCACAAAAAATTCCCCGAAAATATGCTTACCGCTATGGCATGATTAAACTAAAACCAGGTACCAAAAATGTGTATGATAGTATTGTTGAAAAACCAAAACTAGGAAAAGAACCATCCAATTTAGCTGGTTTTGGCAGATATCTATTTACCCCAAAAATTATTCCTATAATTGAAAAACTAAAAACAGGCAAAAATAATGAACTATGGTTAGTTGATGCAATCAACGAACTAGCTAAAATTGAAAAGGTTTTAGTTCATGAAATTGAAGGTAAATGGATTACTACTGGCGATCCTTTGAATTATCTCAAAGCTTCAGTAGAGTTTGCTCTTGCCAGAAATGATCTAAAGAAAGATTTTAAACAATATTTAAAAACAGTCGTAAAATAATTTAATAAATATGAAAAAAAAGCATATTACTAAACTTTTTCTCTTATTAATCCTGATTAGTCTTCCCATTTTGGGTTTTGGCTGCAAAGGCGGTGATAAAGCCGCCCAAAAAGCTGCTCAACCAGTTACCATAAAATTCTGGGGTGTTTGGGATGAAGAAGATTATTGGAAAGAAATTTTTAGTGATTATAAACAATCACATCCAAATGTAAAATTTGAATATCGTAAATTAAGAATTGAAGAATACGAACGCGCCTTGCTAGAAGCCTGGGCTGAAGACAGAGGACCTGATATTTTTATGCTCCATAATACTTGGATTCGCGGTTATCAAAACAAGCTGGAACCCCTACCAACAAAAATAACCTTACCAGCCAAAGAAGTACAAGGTTCTATAAAAAAAGAAATAGTTTGGGTAATGAAAGAATTTCCAACTATCACCACCGCTCAAGTAGAAGAAAAATTTGTTGACATCGTAGCCGAAGATATTATCGTTGACAATCAAATCTATGCCCTGCCAATGTCTATTGATACTTTAGTACTATATTATAATTCCAATATATTTAATGACGCAGGAATTGCCACTTATCCTGGCACTTGGATTGATTTCAAAAACGCAGTTAAAGCCATTACCAAGCTAAACGAAGATAATAAAATCCTAAGAAGCGCTGTAGCGATGGGAAGATCTGATAATGTTGATCGTTCAGTTGATTTACTATCAGTTTTGATGATGCAAAACGGAGCCCAAATGATTGACGCCAGCGGTCGACCAACTTTCAATATAACTCCCCATGAAGGATCCAAGGATTATAATCCAGGCTCTCAAGCTTTGATATTTTATACAGACTTTGCCAATCCAATTAAAGAAGTTTACACTTGGAATGAGGGTTTCTCTTCTTCTCTAGAAGCTTTTGCTCAAGGACAAACAGCTATGATGTTTGGCTATTCATACCATGAACCACTAATCAAAGCCCGGGGTCCTAAAATAAATTTCAAAATAGCCCCGCTGCCACAAATTGACCCGTTGTCAAAAAAATATAATTTTGCCAATTACTGGACTATGGGCATTTCCAAAAAAGGAGAAGTAAAAAGAAAAGACACAGCCTGGGATTTCCTGTTGTTCGCCACTACCAAGTCAAAAGAAGTTGAAAAATATCTGAAAAAATCAAACAAAGCTCCAGCGCTTAGAGAACTAATTGAAAAAGAAATAAAAGAACCATTACCCTCGCCTTTTGCCACTCAAGTTTTAACTGCTAAAAGCTGGTATCGTGGATATAATTCTAATGCAACAGAAGAGATTATGAAACGACTAATAAGTAATATTAATAAAGGTAATTTTTCCAATATCCAAAGTCTGCTTAACAACGCGGTTGACCAAATCAAACAAACTTATATAAAACCATCTTATGCGCAATAAAATTATACAAATTTATCCCCCCGACAAGGGGGGCTAAAAGAGTTTTACTAAAAAATCTTATCTTAAAACATTAAAGCAACAAGAGACAAACTACAAGAAACAAACACCTGCCTGCCGGCAGGCAGGAACTACAAATTAAAAAATTCCAAATCTTAAACCACCACCATACTATTCCGTTGTATTAGAATAATAAAACCTGAAAATAATTAAAACCTTACCAATGAGTATAAAATCCATCTCTTATTCAATCCTCTTTATTACTTTATTGATATTCCCACAAATTTCTAAAGCTGGATTTATTCCCCAAGAATGTCTTGATGAAAAAGCTGAAAATTGTGGATTGGAACAATTTACCGAATTATTTGTTTTTCTTTATTATTTTTCGCTTAAATATTTAGGCGCGCTGGCCTTGCTTTTATTTGTAGTTGGTGGAATTATGTGGCTGACTTCTGGAGGTAATCAGGAAAGAGTAGCTAAGGGGAGAAAAATTCTAGTTGGCACGACTGTGGGTATCATGATTGTGCTGGGCAGTTTTGCAATTGTAAGTAAAATGCAGGAATATATTGGAGTTAGTACAGGCAATAAAGAAACAGGATCTCCCAATTTTAGAATTCAAGAAAATCCAGATATAAATAAGGATAAAGCATGTCGAATGCAAAATGGAACATGTATGCAATGCACAAAAAAAAATAGTGACCCAAAAGAACCGATTGACTGCCTTCCTACAACTGCTGATGTTACTCATAGTTGTCAAGGAAAATTTGTTGAGGGATTATGCCCTGGTGGAAAAGATAATATGTGTTGTATATAAGTAGATTGTAGGTAGTGGTTTATAGAAGATAGATATTTACAAGAAACAAGATACCTGCCTGCCGGCAGGCAGGAATTACAAATTAAAAAATTCACTAATCTAACCAAAGTTGTCTGACCGCTATACATTTATTTGACATTAAATCATTTTGATTTGATTTGATATTTAGATTTTTTAATTTGTATATAATAATAGTCTGTGTTATAATATTATTAACCCTAAACTAGGGTCATTCGTTAAGAAATAAAAATTACCTTTAGAAAGGAGGTGAAAATATGAAAAAACAAATTTTATCACTCGGAATTTTAACTGCTCTTTTAACTCCATTTGTAGCTTTTGGTCAAACTGATATGTTCGGAACTGGCTATGGAACAGCGATCGGCCTAGGAACTCAAGATGTTAGAGAAACTATTTCCAAAATTATTAATGTAGTATTAGGAATTTTAGGTATTGTAGTTACTTTGATTATCATTGCTGGTGGTTTCCGTTGGATGACTGCTGGTGGTAATGAAGAATCTGTTGCTCAAGCTAAAAAGATTATCAGTTCTGGTGTTATTGGTTTATTAATTATTATTGTTGCTTACGCTTTATCTAACTGGATCTTCTCAGTTATTATTGGAGCTACTACCACTCCTTAGTATTTAAAATTAGTCTAAGTTAATTACCTCTTTTTTTGGTAATTAACTCAAATAAACAAATTTTGAAAGAAATTTATATAATGGATTCTCAGTTTTCACAAGTTAAAGATAGATCTATACGTTACCATATCACGGTGGCTGTCATTCTGATAGCCACCGTGATTATTGGTTGCGGTTTGACCTTGGCTTCTATTTCTGCTGAAGAAATAAATCAAGGTCAGACTCATTTAGCTCAATACTATGGCTTAGATACTGCAGCTCCCAATGCTTTAACAAAACAGGATGATATCGCTACCCAGTCTGGAAAAATTATTAAAGCTATTTTAGGATTAACAGGTATAATATTATTATATTTACTTGTTTTCGGTGGTTTCACTTGGATGACTGCTGGCGGTAATCCAGAAAAAATTGAAAAAGCTAGAAAGTTAATCACCAGCGCTATTATTGGTTTCATTTTGATGTTTATGTCATATTCTCTCACTATATTAATTGCTAGAAATTTCTTTACTACGCCTAGTGAATCTCCGACATTAGGTCCAAATTCATGTATTTGGACTGATGTAAGTCCTCCAACCACATATTGTTGGCAATGGACTAATGCTCCTCAAGCAGACTGTGATGCTGATGGTGGTACATTTAGCCCTAACACTCCATGTCCTGGACATACCGCTGACGAAGAAGGAGAATGGCCAATATAAAATTATTATGAAAAATATTATAAAAAAAATTTCTATTTTATTTGTTACCCTCTTAATAAAAACAAATATTGTCCTAGCTCAAGACCCAGGCGCTATGCTTGGTAAGACAGGTTCTACAGCTGGTTTAAAAAATGTAGACACATCTCAACTAGTTGGACAAATTATCAAAGGATTTATTGGCTTTATGGGGACTGTTTTTATGTTATTGATAGTATATGCTGGATTTTTATGGATGACTGCCCAAGGCAATGAAGAAAAAATAACCAAAGCCAAAAATACTATTCAAAGCTCTGTTATTGGTCTTTTAATAGTAGCCCTGTCATATGTGATAGTTCAATTTGTATTTGACACTCTGATCGGCGCTGGCTTGTGATATAGTATATAGTATTTGGTATGTAGTATATAGGTAAATTCAACCCACTATGTCATTCCGGAATTTTTCTGTAGTAAAACGAAAGAAAAATATCCGGAATCTAGAAACAAAAAAATAAATGAAAAAAATATTCAAAAATTTAACTCTTTCCAGTATCACTACTTATTTTTTTATGCTGAGTATAAAAATTGCTAATGCTTCAGCTCTGACAGATGCTCAAAAAGCAGCTAGTGATTCAGCTGATGCTGGAGGGTTAGCTAAAGATCAAGAATTATCTGATGTTATAGGAACTATTATCAACTCCGCCATCGGGCTCTTGGGTAGTATTTTTATGTTATTGATAGTATATAGCGGGTTTTTATGGATGACTGCTCAAGGTAATGAGGAGCAAATTGGAAAAGCTAAAAAAATACTACAAAACTCCTCGATTGGACTATTGATAGTTATTTTATCTTTCTTAATATCACTATTTATAATTAATGTAATAATTAAGGCTGAGAATCCAAATGTTTAATTATAAAAAAATATCATTCATTTTTGTGTTATCCTTGTTAATTTTTAATTTATTAGCAATACCAATTTTAGTATCAGCTCAAACAACCACTCCAGCTAGTGTTAGAATCAAAGAAGGGATTACAGATACTGGGGCAAAAGCAGGCCTTGTTCAAGAAGGTACTGAAACAGAGCTACCGCTTATTATTATGAGAATTGTTAAACAATTACTTGCACTGCTTGGTACAATATTTACTATTTTGATAATGTATGGCGGATTTTTATGGATGACTGCTGGCGGAAATGAAGAACAAGTTGGCAAGGCTAGAAAAATATTGCAAAATGCCGTCATTGGTTTATTAATAGTGGCTCTATCTTATGCTATCAGCACTTTTATTATTGGTAATGTCCAAAAAGAAGTTGATCAAATTTATTTTTAGGTTCAGCTTATATAAAAAATCAGATTGTTAACAAACAATCTGATTTTTTGATTGATATTAATATGTAGTGACAGAGCAATGCTTTGTCACTACGGTTTAAAAAAATAAATATTATATTGTTCAACTCTAGGTGTGGGTTTTATTTAATATACATCTTTCATAAGTCCGACTTCTGGGACTCTAGAAGTCGGACTTATGTACTTTTATAAATATTACCTAAAAAAAGAAAAAGCGGAAAACTGGTTCCGCCTTTTTTGAAAATTAAATCTTTATTGTCGTGTTCGTTTGCGAGCGTCCCTTGCTCGCATACGCTGAATAGATTCTTTGATCATGGCTCTGTCCTGTTCTGGACTTCCTGGAGCGCCTGTCATCCAAGCAGTACGATACCGGCTATAATCATAATTAATACGATAAATTATATGCTCATCCGGAGCATACATTACTTTGATAATTAATTCATTAGCCTCCTTGGCGGTATAAAAACCTCCTTTCTTCATTTCCAAAACTTTCTCGGAAATTGAACGCTTGGTATAAGCGTTAATTTGACCAATATTATAACAACTGGTCAATAAAATAACGCTTACCAACAATACAAATAAGATAATTGATCTTTTCATTGCACACCTCCATAATAATTTATATTTCTGTTAATGATACTTTAAATCATTATAAAATAACATAAATATCAATATTTGTCAATGACATTAAAAAAAGATAAAATAAAGATAAGAAATTAAATACTTATTAAAATACCTATTTAAATAAGTATTTAATTTTTATATACAATATGACACACCCCGTCTTTGGCTAAAGCCAAAGCCACCCCTCTTGATAGAGGGGAATAGCGACCGTAACGTTTTAATTAATAAATAAAGGAAAAGCAGGAATGACAGTAGAGATGCAAGAATAACAATACACCACCTTGTCACCTCTGCGCAGGCAGGGGTCTAGAAAATAAAAAAATATAATAATTTTAACTGGAACTAAAAATAAATTTAAAAACCAAGTGAAAATACTTAAAAATAAATTAAAACTAAATAAAAATATTATCTGGCTGGGAATTGGAATATATATTCTTCTACTGACAGCAATTACTTGGTTTAAATATTACCAACTTGGCTATAACGCGCTGGATTTAGCTATTTTTAATAATATTTTTTTCAATGCCGCAAATGGCAATGGTTTCTGGTCATCTATTCAAGGTCATCATTATTTTGCTGATCATTTCGCGCCATGGCTTTACGCCTTATTACCTATTTACTGGCTATGGCAATCCCCGCTTAACTTACTAATTATTCAGTCGGTTATTTTGAGCCTATCCGCTTGGCCGATTTACTTGATTGCTAAAAAAATATTAAACCAAAAAGCAGCTATTATTTTATCACTGGCTTGGTTGCTTAATCCGCTAGTTTGGAATATAAATCTGCATGAATGGCACATTCTCCCCCTAGCCATCCCCTTGATACTACTGGCTTATTATTTTTATCTACAAAACAATTTAGGCAAATTCACTATTTTTATTCTATTAGCGATGCTGGTCCGGGAAGATGTGGCGATTGTAACTGGAATGTTTTCCATACTGGCCTTGCTAGACAAAAAAAAGCTCAAATGGATCATATTACCGGGATTATTAAGCGGGATTTATTTCCTTGGTACCATGAAACTAATTAGTTTTTTTACTACCACTGGAACCAGATTTGCTATTTATTATCAATGGCTCATAAATACAACTTTTATTGATTTTATTAAACATATTTTAAGCCTGGGTAATTTGGAAATGATTTTGGGCTTAACTCTAGCTTTTTTATTTCTACCATTTTTAAAACCAAAATATCTAATCCTGGCTTTGGGACCATTTTTACAATTTGTTTTAGGACGACCTGGTGGCAGCAACTTAATGATTGACACACATTACTCTAGTTTGTTCATTCCTGGACTCGTAATCAGTTCTCTTTGGGCAATTAAAATATTGCCACATAAGAACCCTCGCTTAAATAAATTAATAAAATTTGATCCTGGACTGACCAAACTAATCATTGTCTGCTGTCTGATATATTTAGTGATATTTTTGGGACCTGGACTTGGTGTTGGTAAAAAAATTATTAATCGCACGAACTATTCAGAATTGACTGAAAAAATAGCAACTATCCCAATAGAAGCTAGTGTAGCAACTGGATATTCACTATTGCCAATTTTATCATCTCGGATAAATACATATTCCCTGCATTATATTATGATTGGCAAGGAACAGTTCTCAGAAAATCAATATTTTTACACTACTCCTGATTATATTTTGATTGACAGTGACGATTTAATAACTTATGAATTACAATTTTCAAATAATCCATATTATTCAAAATATTATCCCAAAGGCTTGGATAATATTCGCGATCTATTTTTATCAGGTCATACAGAAAACTATAGTGATATCAGGTATACAACATATCAATCAAGCAATAACTTAATAACTTTTGAACAAGCCAAAAAAGACTTTATTAAACCAATAACGGTTTATCAGCTACCTCCTTTCACTATATATGTTGAGAATAATATCTTATACTGGGAAATTGAAAAAAAGGTAGATAAAAATTACTTCATCGCTGTCACTGGAGACGATTACACAAACTTTATTAAACCAATAAATCTTCTTACTCCAACTAGCCTTTGGAGTGATGAACTAATTTATAAATTACCATTACCAATATCTAAAAAAGATACCACCATATCAATTCAACTTTTAACTATAGACAGTCAAATAGAAATAGACAGCTGGCGCGGAATAAAAAATAGTCCTAAACAAGAAATTATCGGCGAACCTATTGAGATAACTTTAAATTAAGTTGTATTGGACATACATCCGATGTCGGGAGTTCCCGACATCGGATGTATATCAGCTTATCAACTTTTACTCAACAAACTTAAATATACTAACCTCTTCATTTTGAAATACCAACTCCAAATAATCTTTATTGTAAGGATTGTAGGATCCAACTGAACGCTCTTGTTCACTATAAAATATATGAGTAATTCCATTATTCTTTAGCCAAAAATATTTTTTTTCATCCTGTCTATTATTAACAAAAAATATCCAAATCAAGCCTGTCTTAGCTTCATAATAAGCTGTTTCTACTCCATGACTGGCATAAACCCTTCTGCCTGCCACGCCTGGTATATAGTTACCAACCTTAGGTCCGCAAAATATTCTGGCATCTTGCTTGGTATTATTTTTCAACCAAATCATTCCTTTATATAAATCCGCGGAATAATAAAAATGTTCTTCACCATCAACATAATAAACAGCATCCCTGGCAACATTATAAATACTAGATGGTATTAAAAAAAATAATATTAATAATCCAACGCCAATGTATTTATTGATTTTTTTAATTTTAATATTAGAACTAAAAAAATTATAAAGCCATCCAACAAATAAAATCATCAATGGTATTTGTAAACCTTGCAACATACGTCGCTGCCAAGGTATTGGCAAATAAATCAATATTATTTGTACTATTATCCAAATAATCAAAAATAGATTATTTGGATTTTTTATTTTCTTATTTTTTATCAATTTATAAATTTGCCAAAGCGCTAATGGTAAAATTATACTAAAACCAGCTATCACCATTGATATATGAGGAGTAGGAGTCAAATTTTGAGCTGCTTTTACTACTGTTAGCCAATCACCAGCCATGTAATAAATATGATAAAAAACTCCAACTGAAGATATTACCCCAAAAACAAAAAGTGGAATTAAGCTTTTTTGCGCTTTCTCTTTATCAACAAACAATAAAACTAACCAATAAATTCCAACTACAAAGTATACAGGTAAAATATGAAAAGGATGTCCAATAAATAATAAAATTCCGAGCAGACCAACACCAACACTATATAAATACGCTTTTAAGCGCGACATATTTTTATTAATTACAAGCAATAGTAATAAGTAAATAACTAATATTAACATCCATGAAATTAAATAATGCGGTGAATGCAGTATGGAAAGAAAAATAAATGCTTCTGGCACCCACATATCAATTGGCCAAAATAAAGTCGTAGCATAATCAGGCAGTAAACGAGACAAAGACAGTATCAGCCAAATGCCAACTCCCGTAGTTGTGGTTAATAACAATAAAGCAGTCCAAACTTGTTTTTTATTATTAAAAAAATATTTCAAAAAATACATTATCACCACGAGCAATATCCCTGTGCATAATATTCTAGCAATATGAAAGGTTACCAAAGGAGTTAAGCTAAAAAATTTTCCAAACAATCCGATCAAAAGCCAAAAAGGCCGAAACATCGGCCAGCTGTCCTCTGTAGTAAAAAGAGTATTTAAAAGATAATTACCGTCATTTATTTGGCTTAAATAAGATAAGTAAACATTAATATCGCCAAAAGCTAAGGAATGAATACCAGAAATAATTTCACCAGATTGAATATGCGAGTAAGAAAATAGCATTGGCAATAAAGAAATAAATGACAAAATAAACCAAAGCCCTAGCAGTCCCAACCAATCTTTTTTACTAAAAAATTTATTACTCATAATATTTTTTAATGCTGGTGAACCTCAATTTAATTACTATATAAAAAAACTTAAAAATTTCTTTATAAGAAAGTTTGGACTTTCCTTTTGCTCGGTCATTAAAAATTACTGGCACTTCTTTTATTTTTCCCTGCAAGCGTTCTGTCAGCCACACTAATTCTTCTTGAAAAGAATAGCCACTGCTGTTTATTTTATCAAGTGGCAATTTCGCTATCATGGATTTTCGATAACATCTGAAACCAGCTGTTACATCTTTTGTTTTTAACCCAAGTATAACCCTAGAAAAATCCATTGCTCCTCTGCTCATAAATCTTCTCAAGAATCCCCAGCCAACTATATCCCCTCCTTTAATTCTTCTGGAACCAATTATCAAATCATAACCTTCTTTGGCTGCAGCAACAAGCTTAGGAATATCATTTGGGTCGTGTGAAAAATCCGCATCCATCTCCATGATATATTCAGCCTGATCTAATAAAGCTTTTTTAAAACCTTGAATATAAGCACTGCCAATCCCCATTTTACCTGACCGATGCAATACTTCAATATTATATTTATCTGCTAATCTATCAGCCATTTCACCAGTGCCATCAGGAGAATTATCATCAATAATTAATACTTTTATTTCTAAATCTAATAAAAAAATTTTTTCTACCAGTTTAGAAATATTTTCTGCCTCATTATAAGTTGGAATTATTATATAAATCATATTAATGATCATTTTAGTAATTTATCCTCTAAATTATCTGTTATATCAATAAATGCATAAGGAAATGCTTTAAGTGTATTGTAACTTTTATCAGGTAACAATTCCAAACTATCTCCAAAATACTGATTACTAATCACTCGAAAAGTATTTACTGGAGAAATAGACTGATATAAATCATCATATTTTTTATCAAAAAAATAATATGCATTTAATATAGCAAATCTTTCTTTTAAATATGAGCCATTGTATTTATTATAATTATAATATAAAGACGGACCATGATCAGCTTGCAATATTATAATACTTGGCCTAGTAGCATTTATTAATATTTTATCTATAGTTATTTGCAATGCTTTATCAATAAATATCAATTGATCTCCATAGTAATCACTATATTTTTTTTGATTATATTCTCTTTCATCTTTATTTGATTCACATGGAGAGGTATAACCGCTATTATGTAAAATAAAAGATACCTCATTTAAAACCTCTCTTCCATTTTGATCAAAAACAAATGGAAAATGAGGTGAAACAATATGAGCTATTACAAATTTTGGACCATCCTCTTTGACAACTTCTGGCAGATTTTCAAAAGTATACAGAATACGACTGCGATGGGAATTAAAAATAGTATAATTAATCAATCTGATTGAAATATTTGATAAAGGAGTCATTCTTAATAAAACCTTATGAAAATCATTAAATGTACCTTTTGGACCTAAATAATAATCAACATTTTTTTTCTCAGTAGCTGATGCACCAGTAGCAAAGCTATAAGTTTTATAACCCAAAGCTTCTAACTTCTTTTGAAAAATATTGTCATGTATTTTTCGAATTACTAAACCAGCATCTCTTGACTTTCTATCATAACCTTCATGATATTCCATATTTAAAGATGAGGAGAGAGATAAGATAGTTTGTGGGTAATTAGTATAACTTTTTTCAGCTAGATAAAACCCCCTGTCTTTCAAAAAATTGATAAAATCACTATTATCAATATCATATAACTCTTCTAAGATATCACTGCGAGCATGAGCGTCAGGAATAATATAATAAATATCAGGCAAAACTTCTGGCATTTCTTCTGTTTGAACTGCTTCTACTGGTAACTTACTGTTTAATCCTGCTTTAACCTGATATGAAACAATAGAATAGATTGAAAAAATACAAAGAATAACTGCGGTAATATTTAAAAAATTATTTACTGCTCTTAACTTTTTGTCAGAAATGTATATACCTAAAAAGAATATTAAGGGAAATAAGGCGTAAGTTGACAGTATAATCAACTCTTTAACTTGATTTGTGACAAATAAAGAATTTAAAATAGTATTAAAAGGAAAATAATGTGTAAAAAACCATACTACAGATAACGAAGCTACAAAAGAAGCTCGGTATACACTTCGATAAAAAATAAAAACCGTCACCCAAATAATCCAAATAAATATTTCAATTATTAATATGGGTAAAAAAATATCATGCACATTTAAATATTGTTGATTAAATTCAAAAACATATAAAACCGGATAAGCAGCAAATAATATCACATTAATAAAAAACCAATTAAATTTTGTATTATGATTAATATTTTTCATTAAAGTTATTTAATAATTTATCTTCTAAACTATCTGTTATTTCTTGAAAAAAATATGGGTGACTTTGCAGAGTGTTAAAGCTCTTATCTTCTAATAGTTTATACTCTTTGTCAAAATACTGATTACTAATCAATCTAAAAGTATTAACTGGCGAAATAGATTGATATAAACTGTTATACTTTTTGTCAAAAAAATAATAGGCATTTAATATAGCAAACTTTTCTTTCAAATATGAACCTTCTAAACTATTTGTGCGGTAATGCGACATTGGACCATGATCAGCTTGTAAAATAATAATACTTGGTCTAGTAGCATTCTCTAATATTTTGGTTATAGATTCTTTTAATTTTAAATCAACAAATTTTAATTGTTCACCATAAGAGTTTATATACTCTTGCCTGGAATTTTCATCATTAATATTGAATTCATTAAGCAATAAAAATGCAGTTTCGTTTTCTACTAAACTACCATCTTTTTTAAAAATAAAAGGATAATGCGGGGCTATAATATGAGCTATTACAAATTTTGGTCCTGGTGCTTTAGAAACTTCTGGTAAATTTTTAAAAGTATACAAAATACGACTGCGACGAGAATTAAAGACAGTATAATTAATTAATCTAATTGGAATATTTAATAAGGGAGTCATTTTTATTATACTCATATGAAAATTATTTAATACACCTTTTGGGCTTAAATAATAATCAACATTCTTTCTTTCTACAGTTGGTAATCCAGTGGCAAAATTGTAAGTTTTGTAACCTAAAGATTCTACTAGCTGTTGAAAAGTATTATACTTAAAGATTTTTTTAATTGGTGATATATCCATTAACCTTCTATCGTAACCATCGTGATATTCCATATTTAAAGATGAAGAAAGCGATAAAATAGTTCTAGGGTAATTAGTATAACTTTTTTCAGCCACATAAAACCCCTTATCTTTCAAAAAATTGATAAAATCACTATTATCAATATCATATATTTCCTCCAAAATATCACTACGAGCATGAGCGTCAGTAACAATATAATAAATATCAGGTAAAATTTCTGGCGCTGCTGTAGTTTGTGTTACTACTATTTGTTGTTCATCATTTATTCCAGCTTTGACTTGATAAGAAACTATATTATAAATTGAAAATGCACAAAGAATAATAGCAGTAATATTTAAAAAATTATTTATTTTTGTTAACTTTTTATCTGATATATATATACCTAAAAAGAATATTAATGGGAATAGGGCGTAAGCTGATAAAACAAGTAAACCACTCAAATCATAAGAGATAGATGTTGATTTCAATGTAATAGTGCGAATAAAATTGAATGAAAAAAACAAAATCACGCTCAACGAAGTGATGAAAGAAGTTTGTTTAACATTTTTCAAAATAACAAAAACTGTCAACCAGACTATCCAAACAATTACCTCAACTATTAACAACGGCATCAAAATATCTCGTAAGTCTAAATGTTGTTGGTTATACACAAAAACATACAAAACTGGGTAAATGGCAAATAAAGCCACATTAATAAAAAACCATTTATACTTTTTCTCTTTATTTGGCATTCTTATTTCTCATCAAATATAAAACTCGTTTGCTTTCCGAAATCACTCCTGATTTCAGAATATCAAAATGAGTTGACATTGCTTTTTCAAAATTTTCTTGGCTATAATCTGAAAAAATATCCTCTCGATTCCATAACAGTTTCTGGGCATTGGAATCACTTTTTGGCACATATTCAATTATCAACCATTTTCCTATTTGTTGAAAAAAATCTGCCAATTTTAAAAATGGTATATTATTACTTATAGATAAATGATGCATCAATGCCAGTGCTAATACCAAATCAGCTGGACCACGCTCTAACAAAGATTCCCGCTCAGCATGAGCCCAACCTAAAGCTGGACTAGGATTAGTAATATCCAAAACTAGAGGTAATAAATTTTTATTATTATTTTTAACAACTTCCCGACTATTTATCTCTACTGCCTCAAAATCAAAATCAAAAGCAACTGTAAAAATATCTTGCTTACTCAAAATCCTACTGAACTCGCCGGTATTAGCTCCCAAATCCCAAGCAGTAATTAATTTTTCATCAATACTGTCAACAAAACTGATAAAAACTTCTTTTTTCTTATTAAAAGACTCATCTGAATAATTTGTTTCTTGGTAATAGTTTGACCACTCACTGCGAGATATTTTCCATTGTAAATTTTTAATGGTATTGGCTAAATTATCCAATATACTTAGTAAAGCTTGTTTAGATATTTTTATATTTTTTTGTTTGGAAAATTTTTCCGAATAATGTTTTTGAGTTTTAGCATGTAAATGAATATGCGATAAAAGAGAAAATGATAATTTAGATTTAACTGGTAACAATTTACTTGCCAGATCCAAAGGAATGCCATCTATATATTCTCTTAATAAATTTTGTAATCTAATATCAACCATAGACATAAGTGCCAATGGTGCTAAAAAATGCTGGCAGAATTGCCTGTAAGCAATCCATGGTGTGTTTGGCTTATATTTTTTAAAAGATAGGGTGTCTATCAATAATGGCTTATTTTCATAAAACTGAATATTATAAGCACTAGCATCTTTTAATATCATGTTATGAGTCAAGGCAATTTTTTGTATTTGCAGAGTTGCCAAAGCTGCTTGCTTGAATCGCGAAAAACTCCATTCATACGGATAAGAAAAAAAAGGAATCTCTTGTGGAGATATTATCTTGTAAGCATCGTCAGACTGCTTAAAATCTCTAAGTGAAACTTCTTCATGTTTGATGACTAAATTTTCTTTCAATAAACTTTCATACAATCCGCTTTCCATCAAATAATCATAATCAACTTGATATATTTTATTAATCTGACGATATATTTTATTATCTTTAATAAAAACAAATCCGCTGGGATCGCGAAAAGAAGATGGCAAAATTTGATTATTTTTATTTTTCATTTTCGTCAATTTTTTGCTCAACTTTCTTTTTTGAAAAAACCGAACTTAAAATTTTAAATAATTTTGACCAAAAATTCTTAAACATAAACGTTACGCTAAGCAAACCAGCTAAAATTATCTGTACAATATAACTGCCTGTCCCTGGATCTAGATAAGCGTAAGAAATTTTCGGAATTAGTAAACAATAAACAGCTGCTAAAAATAAAAAAAACGTTAAATTTTGATGTTTTGACATGGGAAATTTATTTAAATTTTATAATAAAATTATTGTTACAATAAGTCTATTACTATTATACAAAATTTTACGTACTTTTACTATAAAACCCGCTCATCCTATAAATAAAAGTTGAACGGGTTTAAAACTTCAAAATATAAAACTAAAGTAGTGGCGCGATAACAATTGCTATAATAGCCATTAACTTAATCAAAATGTTTAAACTTGGACCAGAAGTATCTTTAAAAGGATCGCCAACCGTATCACCAACAACAGCTGCTTTATGAACATCGCTTCCTTTTCCGCCTAAATTACCAGCTTCAACATATTTTTTGGCATTATCCCAAGCACCACCAGAATTAGCCATAATAACAGCTAATAAGAATCCAACCACAATAGAGCCTACTAACATTCCGGCCAAAGCCTCGCTACCTAAAATAAATCCTACCAATACTGGTGAAATTATTGCTAAAACTCCTGGCAAAATCATATGTTTTAAGGCTGAGGTAGTAGAAATATCTACGCACCTTTTATAATCAGGCTTACCAGTTCCTTCCATAATTCCTGGAATTTCTTTGAACTGCCTTCTAACTTCTTCAACCATTTCTTGAGCAGAGGTTCCAACTGACTTCATAGTTAAAGCTGAAAAAACAGCTGGCAATAATCCGCCAAGGAATGTTCCAATTAAAACACTGGGCTTTAAAATATCTACATAATCTAAATTAACAACTAAGCCATAGGTAATTAAAAGCACTAAAGCAGTAAGAGCTGCGCTGCCAATGGCAAAACCTTTACCGATCGCAGCCGTAGTATTGCCAATAGCATCAAGAGTTTCTGCTCTCTCTCTAGTCTCTTGTCCAAGCCCTGCCATTTCAGCAATACCAGCAGCATTATCAGCTACTGGACCGAAACTATCAGTAGCAAGTGTAATACCAAGCGTGGCAAGCATACCAACCGCGGCCATAGCAATATTATAAATACTTATTTCAGCAGTGCTGCCAAGTTGATAAGCAATCCAAATAGTGGCACAAACTGCTGCTACTGGAATAATCGTTGAAATCATTCCCAACGATAAACCAGAAATGATATTTGTTGCCGGACCAGTCTTTGAGGCTTCGGCAACGCTTCTAGTTGGTTTGTTTTTTTCAGAAGTATAGTACTCAGTAGCTAAACCAATAATTACACCTGAAACTAAACCAGCGATAATTGACCAGAACACTCCGCTATTGGCAACTGTACCTTTGACCAAAAAATATGAACCAAGAGCAACAATTATTCCGGCAGTCCAAATACCAAAATTTAAAATTGAGTGAATTGATCCTGATTTACGTAAACTTATAACAACATTGCCAATTAGAGAAGCGATAATTCCAAAACCGGCAATTAATAAAGGCAAATAAACCGCAGTTTCTCCAAGCATAAAATTAGCAGCTACCCCAAGTGCCATTGCCGCAATAAGTGAATCACTATACGACTCAAACAAATCAGCGCCCATACCAGCAACGTCTCCTACATTATCACCAACATTATCGGCGATAGTAGCTGGATTTCTTGGATCATCTTCTGGAATCCCAGCTTCAACCTTTCCTACCAGATCCGCTCCAACATCTGCCGCTTTGGTGTAAATACCACCGCCAACTCTAGCAAAAAGAGCTACTGATGAAGCGCCAAAACCAAAACTATAAATAACATTTGGATCTCCAATAAAATAATAAAGCGCCCCAATTGTCACTAAAGACAAACCAGTAACAGATAGTCCCATTACTGATCCTGACGAAAAGGCTACTTTTAATCCAGCAAAAATATTATCTTTTACTGCCTCAGCAGTTCTGGAATTTGCCAAAGTTGCAATTCTCATACCAATATTACCGGCCAGAGCTGAAACAATTGCCCCGAGAATAAAACATCCTGCTTGAGACCAGCCAAGCCCAAAACCCATAACAACCATGACAACTAAAACAAAAACTGATAAAATTTTATACTCTTTATTCAAAAAAGCCATAGCGCCTTCATGAATATAACTGGCAATTTCACCAACCTTCTCCTCCTTTATTTTTACTTTTTTGATTTGGAATGCTAAGACCCCAGCATATGCCAGACCCAAAACACCAGCTCCAATTGCATAAAAATAAGACATAATGTATTTTTAATTAATTATAAATACCTACTTATTTAGAATATATTAATAAATTATTTTTCTGGCTTAATAGTTTCTTCAATAACTTTTTCTGCTTCTCCGTCCACTTCTTCGGATTCTTCTTCTCCTGTATTTTCCTCTTCATCTGTTTTTGATTCTTTCTCCTTCTCCTTTTTAGATTTTTTTTCTCTGCCTGCCCTTTCTTCTTCGGTTTGTTTTTCAGACTGCTTTTTATCTTCGTCCTTTTCTACATTTACTACTTTACCTTCTTCAGATGCAATATCAATTTTCCAACCAGTTAATTTCGCTGCTAATCTGACATTTTGTCCAGCTTTCCCTATAGCCAAAGAAAGTTGATCCTCTTTAACTAAAGCAGTTGCCTTTTTCTCTTTTTCATCAATATCAACTGACAAAATCTGAGCTGGTGAAAGTGAATTGGAAATAAATTGCTTAATATCTTCATTCCATTCAATAATATCAATTTTTTCCCCGCCCAATTCACTAATAATTGTTTGCACCCTGGTGCCTCGCTGACCTACGCATGAACCGATTGGATCAATATTTTCTTGATGAGCTACTACCGCAATTTTTGATCTACCACCCGCCTCCCTGGAAACAGCTTTTATTTCAACTGTTCCAGCGGCAATTTCTGGCACCTCTAAAGTGAACAATTTAATTAATATTTCTGGATGTGAACGAGAGGCGATTATTTCCGGCCCTTTATTACCACGATTAACAGACACGAGATATATTTTTACCCTCATGCCTGGGCGTAAATTTTCTCCAGGTATTTGCTCATCAGCAGGCAATATTGCAAAAACTTTACCAAGATCAATAAACGCGGTCCTACCTTCAACTCTTTGAATAGTGCCATTGATTAATTCTCCTTCTTGAGATTTATAATCACTAAATATTGTATCTCTCTCAACTTCTCTCAATTTTTGAATAATAACCTGCTTAGCAGTTTGAGCAGCTACTCTACCATAATCAGCTGGTACTTCTAGCTCTTGGGTTAGCACATCGCCAATCTCTGCTTTTTTATCAATTTTTCTAGATTCACTAAGCATAAGATCGGTTTTAGGATTGTATCTTTTCATATCAGTAATTTCAGCTGGGTCAGGCTCATTAAATTCTTTGCCTGCTTCTTCAGCTTTTTTCTTTTTTTCATACCATTCTTCCTTTAAAACACGAAATTCTTCTCTTTCTTTTTCCAATTCTTCCAAATCAAAATCCTCAACAACTGTTTTTTCATCAAAAACTCTAGCCCCGCCTGTTTCGGGAATAAATTGAACTTTAATATTTTGATCTTTACTGCCAAAATCTTTACGAAAGGCAGCTGCTAAAGCTGCTTCAATAGTTTCAATTACTAATTCCTTCTTTAGGCCTTTTTCATCACAAATCTGCTGAATAGCGGCCATGATTGGATTTGACATAAATATAAATTAAAAATTATCCATAAAAAATAACTAGTATTAAATACTAGCTTAATTTAAATATAATGGAATTATTCTTTATTGTCAACCTTGACAAATAACAATTTTTTAGTTATGATTTGTAATCAGTAAAATATGATAGGAGGAATAAATTGGACATTAAAAAAATAATACTGCAATATTTCCCTGAAGCAGTTCTTGACGTAATAACAATAAAAAAAGAAGCAACTAAAACATTCATAGAATTATTTCCTGGAAACAGCATTAATCACACAGCTATTTTGTATATTTCTGAAAAGGACTTTTTAGACAAAAAATTTTTTAATCTAAAAATAATTCACGAAATTAGTCACTTTTTATCTGGTTATTATACAAACGATATGATGGATCGGCTGAATAAATTGAGAGGCGCAAAACACTTTAATTCTTTACTTACTTTTTTAATTAATCTGATTGGTCTGCTTAGCGGTCAAACGTTAAAAAATGAATTAAGTGCTGACTTTAAAAGCCTTAAAATAATTAATGACAAAACAAATTATACCAAAGATGATTATCTTGAATTCATCAAGCAATCAATCAATAAACAAGGAGATGGTATAATCTTAAAAATACTATTTATTTTGAGGAGAAGGGAAATATTAAAATTTACTTAAAAGATTTGGAAGTCTCCAAATCTTTTTTTTGACAAAAACATAAATTTATGCTAATATAAAATATATTCATAATAATTAACTCATGAATTATGAACATGGAACAACCAAATACCACTTGCGCATGCGGCGAACCTATTGGAGAAAAAAGAGTAGCTTTAGGATGTAGTACTTGTTTAAAATGCGCAGAAAAAAATCCTGGAAAAGACTCATTGGGTGTTGATTCTAGTGGTAAAATATATAATACTGACTTAGGAAAAAATTTAGAAGATATAAAAGAAAAAGAATAGTATTGATTTTTTTCAAACATAAAAAATCCCGCTAAATTGCGGGTTTTTTTATAACCCTTCTAATTTATCTCTTACTTGTTCCAGCTTTTCTCTTTCCATAATCACCACTTGCTCGGGTGCGTTATCTATAAATAAATTATTATTTACTATCCCAACTGCTATATTTTTTGACCGGGTTTTCTAATATTCAATTATTCTGATCTTCAAGTTTTTACTATAAGCTAAATCTATCTTCAAAACACTTTCTGGCCAAGAGCCTTTTATCCGTTCTGGCCACTCTACTACCACTAAACTTTCCGGATCTCTCAAATAATCAGTCAATCCTAAATCATCAACATTAACATCAAATTCAATTCGATACAAATCAACATGCACCAGTCTTTTAAAAAATTTATTTTTTAGTTTGTAAATTTTCATTAAAACATAACTAGGACTAGTAATCACCTCGTCAACTCCCAATACTTTAGCTATTCCTTTGGCTAGCGTTGTTTTACCAACTCCTAAATCACCTTGTAGCAAAACAATATGTCTATTATTAAGATTAGCTAATATATCTTTAGCTAAATTCATAGTCTCCTCTAATGAGCAGGTAACCTTTTTCATATCTTTATTTTATTTTCATATTAGGATTGACTGACAACTCTAAATAACTCTTCTTGCCACTTGCCGTGCCTGCCGCTTGTTTCTTATTACATAACAGATATCCCGCCAAAGCGATCATGGCAGCATTATCGCCCGTATACATTATTTCTGGGACCCTGACCTCAATATTATTTTTTGCAAAGGTTGATTTTATTTCCTGTCTTAATTTTTTGTTTGCACTAACACCGCCACTGATAGCGATTATTTTAATTGGATAATTTTCTATCGCTATTTTTAATTTTTGTATCAAAGTATCAATGACAGCGGTCTCGAAACTGGCTGCCATATCGTTTACATATTCTTTATTTTTATTTTTAATTTTTTTATCTTTATACAAAACCGCTGTCTTCAAACCAGCAAAAGAAAAATCAAAATTTCTCTTTTTTGTCATTGGCCGAGGCAAATCAAATTTATCTCCTCGGCCTAAAACTGCCTTTTTACTAATTTCCGGTCCACCAGGATAAGCTAAACCTAATATTTTTGCTACTTTATCAAAAGCTTCTCCTGCAGCATCATCCACAGTTCGCCCTAACACTTTATACTTATGATAATTTTCCACTAAGACCAATTCGGTATGACCGCCAGAAACTATCAATCCTAAATAAGGAAATTCTGTTTTTATCTTGCCTAACTCCTTTGGTAATTTTAGCTGCCAAGACCATAAATGCCCAACTAAATGATTAACCGGAATTAACGGTATGTTTTGAACAAATGCAATAGTCTTAGCTGTTTCCAATCCAACCATTAAAGACCCAGCCAGTCCTGGTCCTTGGGTCACTGCTATTAAATCAATATCAGTAAAGGCTAAATTCGCATCACTTAAAGCTTGTTTAATGATAGGAATAGTGTCCTTACTATGCTGCCTGGCCGCTACTTCTGGCACTACTCCGCCATACTCGGCATGAATATCAACTTGTGAATTTACTAAATTTGATAATACTTTAATATTATCTTGAACAACCTCAACTACGGAGGCTGAGGTTTCATCACATGATGTTTCGATCCCTAATATTTTCATAAATTTAATTTATTAGCATAATAATTATAACCCAAGAACCATATACTTGACAAAAAGCCAAAAATATGCTAGTATATACTGTTATTAATATATAGTATGAAAAACAAGAAAAAAATCAATAATATCACAACATTTTTAATCATTTTAGGATTATTATTGACTTCATTTTTCCCATTTTCAAATACCAACGCCGCTAGTTTTGATTTTACCAAAATTGAATTGACTAACATAGACAATGACATTGCCACCTTTAAATGGTCAACTAACTTCCCAGCGCAGGGTTGGTTTCAAATTGGTGAAAATAAATCAATATACACTCAAACTATTAGTGCTGTTGAATTTGACAATCATCAGCAAGCAATTGTCAGATTGCCAAAAGAAGATATTACTTACTTTTACCGTGTTATTGCAGAAAATACTGAGGGCGCAAGAATAACTTCTTTTGAATTTAACTTCAAAGTCAAAGATTTTACTGACGATACATTACCTAAATTTATTAATATTCCAAAAATTTTATACAAAGACAGTTCAACGGTATATCTGACATGGGAAACAGATGAAAAAACTACTAGCAGACTTTATTATAGTCAAAAAAAAGATTTGTCCGATGCTAAAAAAATTAAAGGGAAGAGTAATAAAGAAAATATAACTAAAGTTAAAATTTCTAAATTAAACATCAATACTGTTTATTATTTTGAAGTAATAATTATAGATGATTCTGGCAACGAAGCTAAGACTTCGACTCTATCTTTTTCTACCAAACAATTTAATGATCAAACTGACCTTCATCTTATTAATCAAAAACCTTTATCAAATAATTCCAACGAAATAAAAGATTCAGAAGTTAAGATGAGCTGGTTAACATCCAAACCTTCTATTTGTAATATTTATTACGGAGAAAAAGGGAGGACTAGCAAAAAAATAAATGAAAAAGGTTTAGAAAAAATAGATCATAAGTTTTTAATATCAGATCTTTCTTCAGACACAGAATATACTTATTATATCTATTGTAAAGATATTTTAGGTAAAAAACTGAAAACTGAAAGAACTACTTTGAAAACCAGATCGCCGAAAGTCTTGGGATTTGAATACACCAAGAATTTATTAGTAGAAAAATTTATGGGACAGGAATACCGATTGGTAACTACTAATAATAATCCAAATATTTACGCCATTGTAAACAAACAAAAATATTTAATTAAAAGTCCAAATATATTTAAATCATACAATTTTTCCTGGAACGAAGTTGAAACTATTACTGATAAAGCATTGAATAAATACTCTGACGCTCAATTAGTTAAAACAATCAAGAATCCTTCTGTATATTATTTATATAACAATTATAATAGAAAAAAATCATTGCTTTCAGAAATAGCTTTTAAATCTTATCGCGGTAATTCATGGAAAAAAGTTATCCTGGTCAATAAACTGGATTTAAATCAATACCGAGATTTAGTATTAGTTAAAGAAAAAAATAATCCGACCGTTTATTTGATTCAAAACAATATTAAAAAACCGATAAAATCATGGGATGTTTTGGTTAAACATAAACTTGATGACCAGCCAATTGGTATTATCAGTAAAAAAGATCTTGATTCATATATTACCTCTTCAATGCTAGAATAATTATTAAAAGAAAAATTCATCTACCTAAAAGGTAAATGAATTTTTCTTGGTGACCCGTAGGGGAATCGAACCCCTGTTGCCAGGATGAAAACCTGGTGTCCTAACCCCTAGACGAACGGGCCATCAAATTTTAAATTTATAAACTAAATAATCTATTAAATAATTTTTCTTTAGCCGAACTGTTATTTTTAAGCTCTATCTCTCTCTTTAGCGCTGTGGTTTTATTATTATATGCTTCATAATAAATCAATACCATCGGTAATTTATGTTTTATTGATTTAGTTTTTCCTGAATTATGTTGTTTTAAGCGTTCTTTCAAATCTTCAGAACAACCAATATAAGTGGTACTATCTTTTTCACTCTTTAACACATATACATAAATACATGATCATAATTTAATTTTTAGGATGCCACCCTAGCGGGTGGTCACCCGTAAGGGTGAAAAACCTGGTGTCCTTGCCTCCCGCTAGGGACGGCTAACCCCTAGACGAACGGGCCGAAATAAATTACTAATAATTTATAACTAATAACAAATAGCTATTTTTAAAAAAATCGCCAAACAAGCAGCGCATAAGCAATATTAATACAATTTTACACAAATGTCAAATATGTATTGCCCTAAATATAAAAATTTTCTATAATATACTTACTTATCATTATATCCAAATAAATGACTAAACTAAAAAAATTAATTTTAGGCAGAATTAAAAACTCACAAGATGATCTAGTAGATCAAAATAATTTAGAAAAACAAAATGAATTTTTATCTGACGATGACATTGGTCAAATTACTGAAAGTAAAAATAGTGTTATGAAACAAAACCAAGAAACCGACCAAGAATGGCTTGATGAAGATTTAGAAGGACAGTTGTCAGTTGACGTCTTTCAAAATAAAGATAATGTTATTATCAAATCAACAATCGCTGGGGTGAAACCTGAAGATATTGATATTGATATTAATAATGACATGATAACCATCAAAGGAAAAAGAGAAGCTGAATATGTAGTCAAAAAAGATGACTATTTTTATCAAGAATGTTATTGGGGGAATTTCTCTCGCTCAATTATTTTGCCAGTTGAAGTAAAAGCAGATAAGACGGATGCTGAGTTAAAAAATGGAATACTAACAATCACCATTCCAAAAGCCAAGGCTTCTAAAGCAATCTCAGTAAAAGTAAAAAGCGAATAATATGAGTAATGAAAATATCATATCTGCCACAATAAAAAAACTAGAAACTGACAAGGTTATAATTACAATTAACAATGGTAATGAAATTACTCTGCCTTTAAATTATATCCCAGCTGATGTTGGTGAAGGCGATGTTTTGCATATTACTATCAGCAATCCACTTGATAATCAAAAAAAATCTGAGCAAACTAAAGAATTGTTAAATGAAATTCTTAAACCAAATAGCTAAAATAAATAAATTCAAAAATAAATGGTTATTGGCGTCGTTAACTATTTTTTTTATAGTTTTGGGGATTATTTTTGGATTACTAACCACCCTTCAAGTTGTATATGCTAAAAAAATATTACCGAATACATACATAGCCGGCATAAGAGTAGGGGGACTAGCTCCTCCAGAAGCTTATAAACTCGTACAGAAAAAAACTGACAACCTTCTACAAAAAGGATTTGTTTTTAATTATAAAAATCAAAAAATAATAGTACAAAACTCATTACAATCACTGGGAGACCCTGATATAAATCAAGAGTTAGTTAGTTTTGACCTGACGAAAAGTATTGACGAAGCGGCTCTAAACATCATGACAGAAAAAAATCATCTGGACTATCTCAAATATTTTTATACTATTATTAAAAGAAAGAACGTTCCTCTTTATTTTTACGCTAATTATGATGAAATAGAAGAAATTATTAGCCGAGATATGAAACAAATAATTTCTCGAGCCAAGCCAGTTGGAATTGAAATAGATAACGATAATTTTTCTATTACCCCTGATATAAGCGGTAAAAATATAGACTGGATAAAAATATTTGGAATATTTGACGCACAATTGAAAAACTTAATATCTGTTGAGATTCCCTTGACCTTGAAACTTGAAAATGCAGCCATATCTTATGATCAAGCTAAAAAAAATACCAATAAAATCCAGGAAATAATCAATAAAAGACCAAACATCAAACTAACTCACAAGGGATATTATTGGACAATTTCTTGGCCTGAAATTAACAGGTGGCTTATTTTTAAAAAGAATAATCAAGATATAGTAATCACCCTGTCTTATGATGAACTAAAAATATATTTGGAAGACAATATTTTAGATGAAATAAATACTCCAGCCAAGGATGCCAAATTTGAAATTAAAAATGGACGAGTAATAAAATTTCAAGGCAGTCATGATGGCAAAGAAATGAATTTAGATAAAACAATTAATCTGATTCAAAATAATTTCTCAAATAATTTATTTGAAAATGAAATAATTGTAAGCCCTATCCAAGCTAAAGTTAATACCAAGGATATTAATGATTTCGGCATTAGAGAAATTATTGGCACTGGTACTTCAAATTTCTCTGGCAGTCCTAGAAATAGAAGACACAATATCCAAATTGGCGCTAATACCCTAAATGGTATTTTAATAAAACCTGGTGAAGAATTTTCTTTGGTAAAAACATTGGGCGAGATTAATAAAGAGAATGGATATTTAACTGAATTGGTAATTAAAGGAAATAAAACTATTCCTGAATATGGTGGCGGACTATGCCAAATTGGCACTACCACATTCAGAACTACCTTCAATTCTGGATTACCTATACTTGAAAGAAGAAATCATTCCTACCGAGTTCGTTATTATGAACCAGCTGGAACAGACGCGACTATCTATGACCCAAAGCCTGATTTTAGATTCCTAAATGATACAAAAAATTATGTACTTATTCAAACTAGAATTGAAGGTGATGAGTTAATTTTTGATTTTTGGGGAACAAAGGATGGACGAGAAATTAAAATATCTGAACCAAAAATCTATAATATCACTGCTCCACCAGCAACTAAATATATTGAGACAACCGAATTAGCTATTGATGAAAAAAAATGCACAGAAAGCGCGCACGCTGGTGCTGACGCGCATTTTACCTATCAAGTAACCTATTCGGATGGCAAAATTGATGAAGAAATTTTCACCAGTCATTATAAACCATGGGGAGCTGTCTGCTTAATCGGTGTGGAAGAATTGCCACCTGAAAATCCTGAAAAAAACAATAGTCAGGTCAGCACTTCCACTGAAGAAAGTCTTGACTAATTAGTCGGTTTTGATTACAATAATAAAGCTATTTAAAATATATTACTAATATAATCACTGATTGTTATTAGTTATTAGTTATAAATTATTAGTGATTTATCTGCGGGTGTAGTTTCCGCCCGAGGCGGACCCGCCTTTGGCGGGCAGTCAAAGATTAACATTAATTAATTTCTAATATTTCGATTTTACTTTTAAATTTTCAAGCGGGTGTAGTTCAGTTGGCTAGAACGTTTCCTTGCCAAGGAAAAGGTCGCCGGTTCGAATCCGGTCACCCGCTCCAACAAATCAAACTCGATTAGAGTTTGGCGAAGCTGACACAAATCAGATTTGACCATAATCATCTATAGAAATAAATACATTACGAAAACACCTTGTAGTTTGTGGCTAATGGGATGACTATAAGCTATAGACTATAAATTGTTTTATTTAAATTTATCTAATCAAGCCGGGATGGCGGAATTGGTAGACGCGTTGGACTTAAAATCCAATAGTATTTATACTGTGGGAGTTCGATTCTCCCTCCCGGCACCACGCTGAACGTGATTAAAAAATGCTTAGCGTTTCACCAAGTTAGACCTAGTCAAACTTGGTTTATTAGAGCTTTAATGCTCTACTAAAATATTTGTATCTTGCTGCCAATTAATTTTGGCTTATCATATTGCAAGATAATATCTTTCTTTGATTAATAATCAGTACACTGCAAGTAGACACATTAATGTGTCCTTTCAGTCTGAGCTTCAGAGAAAGACCTAAGAGAAAATCGCGCAAATAATGCGCGATTTTCTCGTTGAATAAAAATAGATAACACTATTGAATATTTAATTTTTTACTAATAAATTTTTTAGTGATATTTTTTATTATCAAAACTTTCTTTTGATTTGTAATCCCTTGAATTACTTCAATATATGACTTTGGCACACCAATTACCTTAGCTAAAAAAGAAATCAACTCTTTATTAGCTCTGCCTTTTTCTGGAACAGCTGGAATTCTCATTTTTAAATCTTCATTAAACCAACCAATAATTTCACTCTTATCTGAATTGGGAATAATTTTCACTGACAACCAAACATCTTTTTCTTTTTGAATAAACATCAATCTATAAATACTTTAATAGTTTATTATGCACCTTGCCATTTGTGGCCATAATATTTTTTGATTGTAAATTCCAATTTTTTCCTTTAAAATCTGTTACCTTGCCACCAGCTTCCCGAACCAACAACATCCCCACTGCTACATCCCATGAATGCGCTCCAGGGATGACAATACTTTCAGTAATACCAGCAGCTACTCTGGCAAATTCGATTGTAGCTGCGCCTAATTGTCTAATCTCACAACCAGCTAAAAATAATTTTTGATGATAAATATTGGCTTGCCTGCCATAAAATAATTTACTAGAACCATAACAATAAGTATGGAAAGCTTTAAGATAATTGCTTTCTGATGAAACTTTTATTCTTTTGCCGTTCAGCCAAGCCCCTTTTCCTTTTTCTGCAATATAAAACTCTTCCAAAATTGGAGCATAAATAACTCCATAAACAACTTCCCCTTTATAAGCTAAAGCGATTGATACTGAAAACAAAGGATTTTTAATAGTAAAATTGGTAGTACCGTCAACTGGATCGATAATCCATAAATAATCTTTAGAAGCAAAATCAAGACTGCCTGTTTCTTCTGACAAAATATCATGATCAGGAAAAATTTTCCTTATCTTTTTAATAATAATCTTATCGGCTAATTTATCGGCTACTGTAACCACTTGGTGCTTAGATTTTAAAGTGAACTTAATCTTGCCTGGACGATCGTATATCTTTTTAATTTCTTTCCCGGCTTCTCGAGCCGCTATTTGAGCGACTTGTTTTATTTTTTTTGTAATCATATAATTTTTTCCAATAATTTTAATTCAAGTTTTTTATTCTCAGTGTCATATACAGCAAAAGTAGCTTTTTGAAATAACCCCGCTAAAGTACCAGGGTTAACTAACCTGGTTTTACCTACTAACTCTTCCCAAGGTTTGTGATTGTGACCATAAAATACCAAATCATATTTTCCGCTAACAGCTAAATCTTTGGCTTGATCTGGGTAATGAATAACTGCATAATTTTCTCCATCAATTTCAAACTCTGCCAAATCACCATAATGAATTACATGGGGAAAATCTTTAGCAATCATGGTAAGCATTTCTCGGTCAGTTACGTTACCAAAAACCATACGAATTTTTCCGCTAAATTCAACTGCTAACAATTTTTTTAAAATGCTAGGCGCACATAAATCGCCGCAAAAAATAATTTCTTTAATACTACTTTGATTTACCCAATTTAAAAATTTTTCTAAATTCGGCACATTATCATGCGAGTCAGAAAAAACCGCTATTTTCATAAATTTTATTTAATTGTTATTAATAGTTTAACAAAAAAAATAAAAAAAGTCAGCTACTCATTCTTTTCTATATCAAATGCTAACAAAAAAACGGGTGGACTACCCGAATTTTTTAGACTCACTATCTAATAAATTATGCAGTGGGTCTAGTATATATTATTGGCATGGGGAATATAATATATTTTGTATTATAAACTATATTTTAGATTTCCGCAATTTTTTCAAAATGTTAATATCTTTTTTAATAGTCTTTTCTCCGTCTACCCATGGAGTTTCTAAAATGAAATCCATATTTTTAAACTTAGGATAAGTCAGTATAGCTTTGATACCGTTCATCCCTATTTTACCCTTGCCCAAATTTGCATGCCTGTCTTTATGTGAGTCAAGTTCAGCCAAAGAATCATTAATATGTATAACTTCCAACCTATTTAGTCCAATAGTTTGATCAAACAACTTAAATGTCTTTGATACTTGTTGTTTATTTCTTAAATCATAACCACTGGCAAAGGCGTGACAAGTGTCAAAACAGACACCTATTTTATTATTTGTACGGACGGGTCGCGACCCGTCCCTACCTTCTACTAACTTGATAATCGCCGCGATTTGTTCAAAATTATCACCAACAATCTGCCCAGCACCAGCCGCAATCTCTATTAAAAATTTATTCCTACCTCGGTAGCCCTTAAGAGTCGCAATCAAAGCCTCAGCTGTTTTATTTACTATATCTCTGCTATCAATATCTTTTGCGCTGCCCAAATGCGTCATAGTAGCTCGCACGCCCAATTTATCACCCCGCTCTAATTCTTGCCTGACAACTTCAATTGATCCTTTTAATATTCGATTATTAGTTGAAAGAAAATTTATATAGTAAGGCGTATGAAGATAATAAGAATCATAGTTATTATCCTGACAATTATTTTTAAATTCTTTAACAACTTCTTTGGTCAAATCAGCCGGCTTGCCACCACGTGGCGACCGGGAAAACATTTGAAAAATCTCACAACCAGCATTACGAGCATTCAAAGGAGCATTCTCAACTCCTCCAACTATAGAAATATGAGCACCAAATTTCATCAATTAGAATATAGCATTTAGTATATGGTATATTGGTAAAATAATTTTAAATTATAATTCTCTAAATCACTAAAACCTAGAACCCCTGCCGGCAGGCAGGTATCAACTAAAACCTAATCAGACACTTTCTCTTTCAATAAATCAATTACCTTTCTGTTAGTCAAGGTGTGAAATATATAATCTTTAAAACTATCTGACTTTAAATTTTCTTCTACTTCTGGTTGACCTTTATGCTGCTCTTTCATTTTTTCAATTTCTTGCTCAACCTCTTTCTGACTTGCTTCTACTTTATTGTCTTCTGCAAATTTTCTAGCAATCAAAGCTGTTTTTACTCTTTTGATAGCTGGCTGATCCCACTCTTTATGTAAATCTTCTTCAGTTTTATTTATTCTATCTAAATATTGTTTCAAATTAATCCCTTGCCCGGATAAATTTTCTTCCAACTCGTGCTTCATCTTGCGCTTTTCGTTATCAATAAGCACTTTTGGTATTTGCGATATCTCTGACAATTCCATCAACTTTTCTAATATCTCTACTTCAAATTTTTGATCGGCTTTAGCTGTTTTGTCAGTTTGTAAATTTTTCTTTACTTGTTCCTTTAATTCACCCAAATTCTTATAATTACCGGCTTGTTTGGCTAACTCATCGTCAATTTTGGGAAGAATTCTTTCAAATACAGACAAAAGTTTTACTTCAAAATCAGCTTCCTTGCCAGCCAAATCAGGCTTGTAATCTGCTGGCATTTTTAGTTTAAATTTCTTCGTCTCATCCTTTTTCATACCAACCACATTTTCTTCAAAACCAGGAATAAACATCTTGTCTCCGATAACTAATGGATATTTTTTAGCGCTACCGCCTTCAATAACCACATTATCTATTTTTACTTCAAAATCAATTTCAACTTTATCACCACTTTTTACTGCTCTTGAAACCAATTGTTCTTTGACACGCATTTTTTGCAAATCTTTTATGATTTGATTGATCTCCTTATCTTCAATTTTAACTTCTGATCGATTAACCTTAACTTTATTTACATCACCAACTGTTACCTCGGGTAATAAAGCAACTTGAGCTGTATATTCAATATCATTATCTGGCACCATCTTCTTTATTTCTATTTTTGGCTGTCCAATTGATAATATTTTTTCTTGTTTAAGGGCTTGGTAATATGTATTGGTGATTATTTCGTCAATTGCTTTCTCAAGCACTGCCATAGCTCCATGCGCTTTTTCTACTACTTCCCGAGAAGCCTTGCCTGGTCTGAAACCGTCAATTGGTTTTTGTTCAGACAAAATTTTAGCAGCTCTATTTAAATAATCTTGCTGTTCATCAACAAAAATTGTGATAGTTAATAACTTTTCTCCTTGTTCTAAATCTTTTGTTTCTACTTTCATTAGAATAATATAAATAATTAAGTAAAATAATTTTATACTAATTTCACAAATATATCAATATTGATATATTTTACATTGATTTTTTACCCACTTTTTGCTATAATTTATATATGATAAATACTGATTTCCGCTAACTAAAATACGGATTTTTTTTATGCTCTTTTCTGTATTAAATAAATGTAATAAAATTACATTATACCTAATACCTGGTACTAAATACTTAACTTATGTCCGGACACTCAAAATGGTCAAAAATTAAAAGACAAAAAGGCGCCCTGGATGCTAAAAGGGGTAATTTATTTACCAAGTTAGCAAACGCTATTTCAATGGCTGCTAAAGAAGGTGGTGATGACCCAGACATGAACTTTAAACTCCGCCTGGCCATGGATAAAGCCAAACAAGCTAACATGCCCAAAAATAATATTGATCGAGCTATTAAAAGAGGGGCTGGACTCTTGGCTGGTGGTCAACTAGAACAGCTAACTTATGAAGGATTTGGTCCAGAAAAAATAGGTGTTATTATTGAAGTAGTTACTGATAATAGAAACAGGGCATCCTCAAACATTAAACATATCTTGGCAAAATATGACGGAGCACTTGGTAGTAATGGCTCTGTTTCTTGGATGTTTGACTATAAGGGAATTGTTATATGTGAATCAATCAAACCTCTTAGTGAAAAACAAGAACTGGAACTTATTGAAGGCGGTGCTGAAGATTGGGAAATAGACGAAAGTCAATTAATCATTTATACATCTATAGATAATTTACAAAAATTATCAAAAAATTTATCAACTATTGGAATAGAAATCACTTCATCAGAGCTTGTTTACCTACCAAAAAAAACGATCAAAATAAACAATCCAGGAAAATGGCAAAAATTTATCAATACTCTTGAAGCAGATGATGATGTAATTAATTATTATTCAAATGGTGAACAAGGATAATACAATAATTTTAGGCATTGATCCTGGCTTTGCTATCACAGGTTTCGCTTTTTTATTAAAACAAAAAAATGAATTGAAAGTTATTGATTATGGTGTTATCAAAACATCTGCTTCAGAAAGCTTTGATAAAAGACTAAAAAAAATATACACTAAACTTGATAAATTAATAAGAAAATATCAACCTCAAATTCTTGCGATTGAAGATTTGTTTTTTGCTAAAAATGCCAAAACCGCTATAAAGGTAGGACAAGCTAGAGGAGTTGTGGTCTTATGCGGTGTCTTAAATGAATTAAAAATTTATGACTTTACTCCCCTGCAGATTAAACAAGCAGTAACCACTTACGGTCGAGCAGAAAAAACACAAGTACAAAAAATGATAAAATTATTACTTAATTTAAAAACCATCCCTCAGCCTGATGACGCGGCTGATGCTTTAGCAATAGCATATGCCTGCGCTCAATCACTAACAACAAAATTATGACTAAAAATAAATTAAAAATAATTTCTATTTGTAGTGAACTTGATCCATTTGCTAAAACCGGTGGTATGGCAGATGTTGCCAGATCTCTGCCAAAATCTTTGAAAAAACTTGGACATTTTGTTAGAGTAGTCGCCCCCCTATATTCACAAATAGACAAAGTTAAACATAAATTAAAATTGATAAAAGAAAACATTCCTTTAAAAATTGATAAGAGTAAGACTGTGTCAATTAATATTTGGCAGGGATTTTTAATGGAAAATCTCCCTATTTATTTCATTGAGGAAAAAAACATTTTATCATACCAGTATTCAAAAGAAAACCGACCACAAGAATTATATATTGGAGTACATGACGCCCAAAGATTCTATATTTTTGACCTAGCTACTATTGAATTATTAAAAATACTTGATATTAAACCTGATATAATACAATGCCACGATTGGCAAACTGGATTAATTCCTTACTTATTGAAAAATAACTATAAAGCAGACACACACTTCATAAACACAGCTATAGTATATACTATTCACAACCTCACCTATCAAATGGGGATCAATTGGTGGGAAATTCCTCTTGATAAAAGAGAAAGCGGGTTGGGAGAGTTGCCACTATTCACTAGCAAAGACTTATTAAAGAATGTAAATTTTGCTAAAAGAGCAATCCGGAATACAGATATTATTAACACGGTTTCAGAAAAATATTCTGAAGAAATAATGACAAAAAAATTTGGAAACGAACTCCACGCTGTTTTGAAATACAAGAAGGATGGGGTGTTTGGAATAATTAATGGTATTGATTATTCAGATTGGAATCCATCTACAGATCCTGGGCTTGAATGTCAGTATGATTTTGATTCTTTATCTGGTAAAACAAAAAATAAGTTGTATTTACAAAAATTTTTAAATCTGACTGAAGAGGTCAAAATTCCTATAATTAGTTGGACATCCCGGTTAACCGAACAAAAAGGTATTGAACTTATTAAAGAAATAATCGAACCAATATTAAGAATGAATGTTCAATTGGTAATTTTGGGCGAAGGAGCTAAACAATACGAAGAATATTTTAGAAAATTAAGCAAAAAACATCCGAAAAAAATAGCTGCCATGTTTGATTTTGACAATCAAAAAGAAACTATGATTCTGGCTGGAGCTGATATTTTTTTACTACCATCAAGATTCGAACCTTGCGGTCTAGCGCAAATGAAAAGCCTGCGCTATGGAACTATTCCAGTTGTACACGCTGTCGGGGGTTTGGTTGACACAATTATAGACTTTAATCCTAAAACAAACAAAGGTAATGGGTTTGTTTTTACTCGCTACGATTCAAGAGATTTGTTAATAGCTATAACCAGAGCGGTTGAAAATCATAAACATCGTGACACCTGGCTCAGATTGGTAAGAAAAGCTATGCAACAATCTTTTTCTTGGGAAATTCCTGCTCAAAAATATGTACTACTATTTAAAAAAGCTATTAGAAATCATCAAAATATATGAAAAAAACTAATTGGATAAATTTTCTTCATTTTTATTTACCTCCCACTTCTGATCCAGAAATAATTCATGAAGCAGCGAGTCGTAGTTATGATTGGATTGCCGAAATGGCTGTCAAATATTCTGATTTCCGTTTTACCTTCAATATGAATGCTTGTCTTACTGAAATGCTAATACAAAACGGCTATAAAAAATTATTAAGCACTTTTGAAAAACTAATAAAAAAAAATCAACTAGAGATTGTGGACTCTTTGGCGTATCATCCTATTGCTCCGTTAATTTCTGAAAATGAAGTAATAGAACAAATAAAAGAAAATCAAAAAATTAACAGAAGAGTTTTTGGAAAAAAAGCCCATGGTTTTTTCTTGCCAGAAATGGCCTATTCACCAAAAATTGGTAAATTAATTTCTTCTTTGGGATATAAATGGCTAATATTAGATGAAATAAGCCATAACGGCAAATTAAATCAAGTTGATTGGCAGAACAAATATACACTTAAAAATACAGACTTAAACATTGTATATCGTTCACGTTTTTGGTCAAAAGAATACGTTCCTCGATTAATTATAAATAAATCGGATAATTTACCAAAAAATATAATTACCGCCACAGATGGTGAGCTTTATGGACATAGATTTGTTGATTGGGAAGGATGGCTTGTAAAAATAATAAAAAATAAAAATATTAATTTTTTAACAGTTAGTGAATATTTAAAAAATATTAAAAATACAACCACCACCAGCCCAATATCTTCTAATTGGGAAAGTTTGGAAAAAGAACTAAAAAATAACCGTGCATTTGGTCTTTGGATTAATAAAAAAAATAATATTCAAAACAAACTTTGGGAATTAGCCTCAACCTCAATTGAACATGTAAAAAATAATAGTAGTGACGAAAATATATTTTGGGCAAAAAGACATCTGCGCAGAGGTTTGGCTAGTTGTACTTTTTGGTGGGCATCAGGAAGAGATTTTAGATTGTTTGGACCTCCAGCTTGGAAACCCGATGAAGTAGAAAAAGGAATCAATGAATTGATTAAAGCAATCCGAACTCTAAAAATATCATCTACAAAAAAAATAGAAGCTGAAAAATTATACACACAAATAAAAAAAGCTTTATGGACTAAACATTGGCAAGTGTATGACAAAAAATAAATTCACAACCAAACAAATCGAAGTTATTGTAAAAAAAGTATCAAAAAAATTTAATCTCACGCCCCAATATATTATGAGTACTAGTGGTGAATTTTTTGTTAAAACCTATGTTGTAAATAAAAAAACTTACTTATTGAAAATAAGAAAATTAAAATCACCAAAAAACAAACAAAGATTTATCAAAGAAATAAATATCAACCACTTACTATCTAAAAAAAACATACCCTATCTAGAAACTCCTAAATTTATAGAATCAAATACAAAACTCAAACCTGAATATTTATTATACGAGCTAATTAATGGCACGCCTTTAAATACTTATTATTTTTATTTAGGCACTAGGCGAACGCAAAATTTACTAAACTCTCATTTTTTAGAAATTATACAAAATATTCAAAAAATTAAACCAACTAAAAAACTGGGATTAAAAAAATTTTATTTTCAAAACAATTATAATGAATATTTAAAATATGAAAAATATTTAAAAAAATATTTATCAACAAAAAATTTGCGTAGAATTAAAAAAGCTCTGCAATTAAATAAACATTATTTAAATAATTGCGATTTGGTAATTACCCATGGTGATTTAAATCCCAAAAATCTTATTTTAAAAAATAATAAATTAGCCATCATTGACTGGAGTGACACTCATCTTAACAATCCTTTATTTGATTTATGCTCTTTGTACATGTATTCATGGAACATACCTGAAGTAGAAAAAAATATAAAAAAATATATAAATGAAAAATATCAAAACATAGAGAATGTTGATAAATTATATTTAATCAACCGCATTATATCAACTCCTAAAATTATAAAAATTACAGAAGACTCAATTAAAGGTTTAAAACTTGATAAAAAAAATAAAATTATCTTGCCAACTACTGAAAAAAAACTTGAACGCAAAGCAGAAAAAGCTATTAAAACTCATATTGAATCGTTACTTGATATTATCGAGCATTTTGAATTATGGCAAAAACCAATTCCTGTTATAAAATCTATAGACAAATTCTGTAATACAATATTTATAAAAAAATTCTTACATCAAGAAAAAGATAATTTGAATATCAATATCAATTATAACGACTTATCTGTTAAAAGATTGCGCTTGACCATTAGACCTGGTGATCAAAAATTAATATCACAATACACTTTAACTGATAAGAATAAACGAAAAATAATAATAATGGCAAAAATCAGAATGGAAAGAGGTGACGATTTAGCCAAGCAGTCATATCAAACAATTAAAGCTATCTGGAACAATAAAAAAAATAAGCACATGATTTCAAAACCGCTTAATTATTATAAAAAATACAACTTGTATTTATATAATAAAACAATAGGTGATTCAATTTCCTTATTAATAGAAAATAAAAAAATAAACAAAAATACTCTCAAAAAGCATGTTAAACAAGCAGGTGAAACCATGTCTGAACTTCACA
The DNA here is from genome assembly GCA_030666865.1 of bacterium. GTDB lineage: Bacteria > Patescibacteriota > Patescibacteriia > S139-126 > S139-126 > DAOUWZ01. Next base: position 98,930 of record DAOUWZ010000001.1, read on the forward strand.
ATATTGATATTACCAATTTTTCAAAAATAAAATTTATAGATAATTATGGCACAGATGAACAGCTAAAATGGTTTAAGTTCTATTTAAATAAAATACCCCAACTAGATACTAAAAAAAACCATTCTTTGCCCAAAAAAACTAAAAATTTGATTGACAAATATTTAAATAATAATCAAAAAACTTTCGTCCATGGCGATTTTCAATTACAAAACCTCATTGTTCATAAAAATAAAATAAAACTTATTGATTTTGATAACTCTGATATTAATGATCCGTTGCTAGATGTTGGAAATTTTCTAAATCAACTTAATTATAAAGGATTATTAAAAGAAGGGGTTGACGATTTAAGAAAAATATTTTTAAAATCATATTTAAAAAATAACCCCAAATTATCTAAAATAAATTTTAACGAGAGATTAAATATTTACATCATCATGGGGATTATAAAAAATATCAATTTCAATTGTTTGTCAGGAGATTTTGTCATTGCCAAACATGATATTAAAAAATTATTTTTTCTCATAAAAAATCTTTCTAAAAATCCTCTTGTTAATCTAAAAAGTATAAAAAAATTTATTCATTAATTATGGAGACCAAAAAAATTAAAGAATATCTAATAAACAATAATTTATTTAGAAAACCAAAAATAAACACCTTGGGTAAGGGAAATATTCATAATGCTTGGCTAATAAAAGAAGGAAAAGAAAAATACTGTTTACTTGCAAATAATAATATCTTAATAAAAGACAATGGCCTAGAAAGACAATATCTTAATTTAAAATTTTTAGAAGATGAAAAAATTAACTTCTGCTCTAAACCAATATTTTTTGATAAAAAAAATAAAATACTCATATACACATACATACCAGGTAATACTCTAAATAACAAAACTATAAATAAAACTACTATTAATAATATAGCCACTAACATTTATAAAATTCACAACATTCCTTATAAAAACTACAAAAAATTTACTAAAAAAAATAACATTAAACCCCTTTTACCTCAAACACCCATTGAAAACTTGCATCAATATGGAATAAACAGATTCAAATACATAAAAAAATACAATTACGACAAAAATCTAACCAAATGGATAGAATCTCAACTTCAAGAAACAAAAAAATATGTAAAAGAATTGGGCTACTTCAAAAAAAACATTATTTTTGATCATGCTGATATTACAAAAAACAATGTAATAAAAAATAAACAAGGAATTTTTTTTATTGATTGGGAACAAGCTAAATACTTATATAACATTGATTATGGTCTTACCTATATATATATTCACGGTGGATTTAATGATAGAGAATTTATGCAATTGATTGAATTGTATGCTAGTTTGGAAAAACTATCACCAAGTATTTTATACAATAAGGTAAAAGAATTAGAAAAAATAAATAAAATAAAGGATATTGTTTGGGCAGCTATGGTGTATACTGAGGTTAAGTTTAAAAAATTAAAAAAAGATGAATATTATAAAAAAATAATTGATAAAAGAATTAGAGAATTCAAAAAGTTAATTTAATATATATGCAAGATAAAAGAAAAATAAATGTGCTTATGGCCGCGGCCGAATGCTCACCCTTCGCTAAGGTAGGCGGATTGGCTGATGTAGTAGGTTCTTTGCCAAAAGCATTGCAAAACAAAGGGTGTGTAGTAAAAATAATCATGCCTTTTTACAAAACCATTGACAGTAAAAAATATAATACTAAATTATATAAAAAATACAGCATAAAATTCAATGGTAAAAATGAAATAATTGAGATACACAAAACTTTTTTACCGGGCAGCAAGGTTGGCGTATTTTTACTTAAAAATAATTCTTATATTTCTAATGGAAATATTTATCAAAAAGGTTTTAATGACTTGAATCAAAAAAGATTTTCTTTTTTTTCTCTAGCTATATCTCAAGTATTGCCGCTACTTGGATTCAAGGCAGATATTTTTCATCTACACGATTGGCACACTGGTTTATTAGTTAAATTACTAGCTAGTAATAAAGAATATCAAAATCAAAAAATAGTATATACTATCCATAATTTGTCAGTTCAAGGAAGGTGGGACATTAAAAGAGCTAAAAAAATATTTAGGGACTATTTTGATATTTTCACTAAACAAGACTTAAAAAACAGTACTTTAAATTTTATGCGACTAGGTATTATTTACTCTGATATTATAAATACTGTCAGTCCAACTTATGCTAAAGAAATTTTAACCAATAAATATTCAGAGGGTTTAAAAACAGAACTTACTAAAAGAAAAAAAGATCTATTTGGCATTTTAAATGGCCTAGATTACAGTTTCTTTAATCCAAACACTGATAAATTGATTTATAAAAATTTTAATATCAAAAATATTTCCGGAAAAGCAATTAATAAACAAAAATTACTAAGATTACTAAAATTAGCAACCTCTAAAGACAAGCCGTTAATTGGCGTTATCTCACGCATATACGATCAAAAAGGTTTGGACTGGGTAGCAAGTATTATCCCAAAATTGGTTAAAAAAAATGCGCAGATTGTTATTTTAGGAACTGGTGACAAAAATCTTGAAAAAAAATTTATTAATTATGCCAAACAATACCCAAATAATGTTTCTGCTTTAATTAAATTTGACATTGAATCTGCTCAAAAAATCTATGCAGCTTCAGATATATTTTTAATACCTTCAAGATTTGAACCTTGTGGACTTACTCAAATGATGTCTATGTGTTATGGTAGTGTACCGATAGTAAGAGCTACTGGAGGTTTAAAAGATACAGTTATCCCCTACAAAAAAACCAATCATAAAATAACTGGCAATGGTTTTGTTTTTACCAAAGAGAATAGTCAAGCTTTATTTATTACTATTGTCAAAGCTTTAAAAGTATACGATAATAAAAATGACTGGAAAAAATTACGCTATAATTGTTTTAAACAAGATTTTTCATGGAATCAATCAGCTAAGGAATATATAAAACTTTATAAAAAAATACTTAATACTTAATTCATTATTCATAATTCTATTACCATGCCCATTATCTATGATAAAAAATCAGAAGTCAGAAAAGATTATTTTCTTGAACGTTATGTTATTATTTCCCCAGCTAGGATGAAACGCCCTAAAGATGTGGTGGAAAACTCTCACCGACAGCCCGGGCAAAAATGCGTCCTGTGCCCAAATAACGTGGAGCAAGATTTAATTGTTGACTCTATTGGTAGCAAAAAAAACTGGCGGGTACTGGCAATTCTTAATAAATTCCCGGCTGTCGCTAGAGAAAGCGCCAAAGCTTATGGAGTTCAGGAAGTAATAATAGAAACTAACCGACACGGACACGAACTAGGAGACATGACACAAACAGAAATTATGGATGTGCTTAATATGTATGTTAAACGCACTAACAAACTTAGTCAAATAAAAGACATTGACTACATCTTAATTTTCAAAAACAATGGCGGTCCGGCTGGCGCTTCTCTGCTGCATGCTCATTCACAAATTTTTGCTGCTAAAAAAATCCCACCTGATGTTTTTCATGAACTTGATAAAGCTCAAGAGTATAAAATAAAAAATGGCAGTTGTGTTTATGAAGATATTATTAAAAGAGAAATGAAATCACCTCGTTTTGTTTGGAAGGATAAAAATGTTATTGTTTTCTGCCCTTACGCTTCAATGTATCATTATGAAGTCTGGATCTTTCCTTTTGCCCACCGTGATAATATTACCAACTTAACTGAAGATGAATTAAAATCTGTTGCTAAAGCTATGAAACTGGTCTTAGGAAAAATTAATCAATATAACCTCCCCTATAACTTTTTTATGCACCAATCTATTTCTGATGAAGATCAACATTTTTATATAAAAGTACAGCCCAGAGAATCTATTTGGGCCGGCCTTGAACTAGGCGCTGGAATGATAATAAATTCTGTTTCCCCAGAAAGAGCGGCCAAATTTTATCAAAATAAAAAATAATTTTAAAAAATGAAAAACGGCGATAATGTTTCGCCGCTTTTTTATAAATAATTAAGTCGTAAATTCTGATTACAACTGCTGAAATTTTTATTGGATTTCTCTACCCTCTTGTTTAGATGGTTGTTTTTATTAATTAAATTTTAATACTACTTTCAAATATCTTCATATTATTACATATAAACTACTATTTACTATCAATGGCTATTTGATTTTTACAAATTTGCGTTTTCCTACTTGAATAATATCACCTGATTTAATGCTAACTTCGGTAAGTTTCATATCCCATTGCTTAAATTTTTTATTATTAATCTTAACAGCCCCGCTTTTTATATGTTCCTTAGCTTTATTTTTTGATTCAACTAAATTAAATTCCACCAACAAATCATACAAAAACCACTCAGCTGCTTTTTTGGGCAAAGCAACCTCTTTAATATTATCAGGCAGGGCTTTATCTTTGAAAACTTTGTTAAATTCTTGCATAGCTTTATCAGCTTCATTTTGAGAATGATACATAGCTACAATCGCCTTACCTAATTCTACTTTTAAATCACGCGGATTCTTTCCTTGATCAAGCTCCTGCTTAACTCGGTCGAGATCTTCAGTTTTATATCTAGCAGCTAGTTCAAAATATGATAACAACAGCTTGTCGGGAATAGACATAATTTTCCCAAACTGTTCACTTGGACTTTCGTCTAACCCAATATAATTTCCCAACGATTGACTCATTTTCATTTTTCCATCAGTGCCCACTAAAAGCGGTACTGTCACAATGTCCTGCGGTAGCCGTCCAGCAGACTCTTGCAAACCCCGAGCTTGCAGTTCGTTAAATTTTTGATCCGTACCTATTACAGTTAAATCAGATTCTAGCTCAACTGAATCCCAACCTTGCAACATTGGATAAATTGGCTCGTGAAAATATATCTCTTTTTCATTTTTAATTCTAGTTTGGAACATATCACGCTCTAACATTCGAGCTACTGTAAACCTAGAAATCAATTTTAAACCATCCTCAAAAGACCATTTATCATACCATTCACTATTGTCTCTAATCTCTATTTTATCAACATCCAAAACTCTTGCTAGTTGTTTAAGATAATTTTTTGATTTATCCTTAACTTCTTTTTTGTTTTTCATTTCTCTAGATTTATCCTTATCAGTCGGATCACCAAATCTACCAGTAAAACCGCCAATCAAAAAAATTATCTTATGCCCAAGTTCTTGAAATTCTCGAAGTTTATGATATACTACCCCGTAACCTAAATGTAAATCTTTAGAAGTAGGATCGACCCCATGTTTAACCCTTAACACTTTTCCGGAAATTAATTTTTTTTCTAAATCGGATTTTACCAAAACTTCATCCACTCCTAAAGTAAGTAATTCTCGTATTCTCTTTTTATTTGTTATAACTTTAGCCATAGTTATTATTTGGGTTACGTGTTAGATATTACATGTTATAATTATTATACAGAATTATCAACTAAATAAAAAGTAAAAAAACTTAAAAAAATTCACATATTAATAACAGTTTGTTCAAATTAATCCTATGGGTACAAGCAAAAACTATAAACAAGTGCACTCACCTAAATATTGGCAAAAAAAGAGTGGGTCAAAAAGAAAAAATCGCAAGTCAAATAAAAATATATCCAAACAAAAAATAATAAAATTTGGTATTTATTCTTTTGTTAGTTTAATCTTGTTTGGTCTTATTTTTGTATCCATTCTATTTGTTTGGATATCAAAAGATTTGCCTGAACCAGGAAAATTGCAAAAAAGACTATTAGCGGAAACTACAAAAATATACGATCGAACTGGAGAACACCTGCTTTATGAAATTCATGGAGATCAAAAAAGAACCCTTATTAAGCTAGAGGAGATACCAGATCACACCAAATTTGCATTTATTGCCCTTGAAGATAAAAACTTTTGGCAACACAAAGGGCTCTCCTTGAAACATATTTTTAAGGCTGTGATTTTTTACAGTTTTAAAAAAATAGGTTTGTATAGGGGGTTGGTGCCTGGCGGCTCAACCTTAACCCAGCAATTTGTAAAAAACTCAATTTTAACTCGTGAAAAAACTTTAGCCAGAAAACTAAAAGAGTGGATTTTAGCTTATCAAATAGAAAAAAAATTCACCAAGGAACAAATCCTTGAATTATATTTCAACGAAATACCGTTTGGCTCAACCGCTTATGGAATAGAATCGGCTGCCCAAACATATTTAGCAAAATCTGCAAAAGACCTTACTTTGGCAGAAAGCGCCATCTTAGCCGCTATGATTCAAGCGCCAACCTATTATTCACCTTACGGTAATCACACTGATGAACTTTACAATCGTCAAAAATTTGTTTTGTCAGAAATGGTTGATATGGGATTTGTATCCGAACAAGAAGTTGAGGAAGCAAAAAAACAAAATATTAAATTTGAAAGATCTATTTCTAATATCAAGGCTCCGCACTTTGTTTTGTACGTTAAAGAACAATTAACTGAAAAATTCGGCGAACGTTTAGTTGAACAAGGTGGACTTAAAGTTTTCACCTCTCTTGATATTTACAAACAGAATATTGCTGAAGAGACTATTAATAAATTTGCTGAAGGGAATCAAAAAAATTGGGAGGCTAGCAATGCCGCTCTGGTTTCTCTTGATCCTAAAACAGGGGAAATTTTAGCTATGGTTGGTTCTAAAGATTTTTTTAATGAAGAAATTGACGGACAAGTAAATATCGCCTTAAGAGCCAGACAACCAGGATCTTCTTTTAAACCAATAGTTTACACCGCCGCCTGGCAACAAGGCTATTTTCCTGAAACTGTTATTTTTGACGTTGTAACAAAATTTAAAACTGAAACAGGTAAGGATTATGAACCTCACAATTATGACTATGAAGAACATGGTCCAGTATCACTAAAAAAAGCCCTGCAAGGATCTTTAAACATCTCTGCTGTTAAAACTATTTATTTAGCTGGAGTTAGTAATGTTTTAGATTTAGCTGAAAAACTAGGTTACACCACTTTGTCTGACAGATCACGCTTTGGTTTGTCGCTTGTTTTAGGTGGTGGCGAAATAAAATTATTAGAACATGTAGCTGCTTTTGGGGTTATTGCCAGAGAAGGAATAAAACAAGAACCAATATCAATACTTAAAATAGAAGATGCAAGTGGTAATATTTTAGATGAAGTAAAAATAAAAAAAGGTGACAGAGTGATGAATGAACAAATTGCTCGTATTACCAATTATATACTATCTGATGATAATGCTAGATCGTATGTATTTGGTACAAGAAGCTTGCTTACTCTACCAAATAGATCTGTTGCTTCAAAAACCGGTACTACCAACAACTACCGCGATGCATGGACAATAGGTTATACCCCGTCGTTAGTAACTGGTGTTTGGGTGGGTAATAACAATAATTCAGAAATGAAAAAAGGCGCTTCTGGTTATCAAGTGGCTGCTCCAATTTGGCACGAATATATGTCTTTGGTTTTAGGCGACACACCACCTGAGGAATTCAAAAAACCTAAATATGAATTACCTGAAAAATCAATGCTCGGCGGTTCTATTGGAAAAGAAACAATAGTAACAATAGACAAGTCAAGCGGTCTATTAGCTAGTGAATACACCCCTGAACACTTAAAAGAAAACAAAACATATCGTGAGTTACATAATATTCTTTATTTTATCAATAAAAATAATTTATCTGATCCTGAACCTGGTTATGCTTCAAACGATATACAATTTGAAAGTTGGGAACAAGCAGTTGTGACTTGGGCGATTGATCAGGAAATTGATATAAATGAAGAACCACCAAAAGAATTTGACAACATTCATATTTTAAAAAATAAACCATTTTTAGCTATTTTAGAACCGTGGCCTGATAGTAAAATAGACAAGTCTTTCAATGTTAGAATTGAATGGGAGGCTTTATTACCTATTAAAAAAATAGAATATTATGTTGATGATGTTTTATTGGTTACAAAAAAAAATAACTTTACCAACCAAATAAATCAACTATTAATTTTGCCAAACACCTTTTTAAAAGGAGATCATTATTTAAAAATTGTTATTTATGACGAAGAAGAAAATTCAAATCTAGCTTGGCATAAAATAATACTAAAATAAAATATCAAAAAAACAGAATTTTCAATCTCTGTTTTTTTGATATAAAAATTTATTGCTTAATAGGCATTATTATATACAAATAATCATCCTTATTTTTAGCTTTAACAACTCCTGGCAGGGCTTTGTTGTTTAAATTAAATTCAATCTCTTCACCCTCTACAATATTTAAAACATCTAAAATATAATGATAATTAAAAATTATATCATTCTGATCCCCTTTCACAATCGCCTCTATAATATTTTGGCTTTCTCCTAATTGATCATTAACAGCTTTTACCTCTATTTTATCTTTTAATACAATAAGATGAATATCGTTAATTCCTTGCCTGCAAAACAAACTTGCTGCTTTAATAATTTGTTGAAAATCATTTCTTTTTACTATTGTTTTGGTTTTGGTTTCTGTAGGAATTACTTGTTTATAATCAGGATATTCTCCTTCCGTTATACGTGACACCATCCTTGTTGAATCCACTTCAAATAAAATCTGGTTATCATTTAAACTTATTGTTAACTCACCTTCATCTTCCATGTCGCTCAAAACCCTGTTTAACTCCTGTAAACTAAATGATGGTATAATCACTTTTTTTTCAAATCCTTTGTTTATTATTTCCACTTTCTTTTCTGCTAGTCTGTAACTATCAGTGGCTACTAAAGTTAATCCATCTTCTTGAAAATCAAAAAGAACTCCACTTATTTCTGGTCTGGTGGTGTCCATTGCGGTTGCAAATAAAACAGAAGAAAGTGATTTTTTCATTATTTTTTTCATCACCTTAATTGTATTTTTCTTTTCAATTTCTGGTATTAAAGGGAATTCTGAAGCATCTAAACCCTTTATAACCGTTTGGGAATTTTTTGTTGTTATAGAAAGATTTTTTTCATCCCATTTTAATTCAATGTTTTCGTTTCTTAAACTTTGAATATAATCATTAAAAAGCTTTGCTGGAACCGTAAAAACACCCTCTTGTTCCATTTTACCTCTCACAGTACTTTTTATTCCTATTTCTAAATTTGTGGTTGCTAAAAATAAAATTCCGTTTTTAACTTCTATAAGAACGTTATTTAAAACTGGTAAGTTTTTGTTTTTTCCTGCTAGGTGACTTACTAAATTTAATCCCTTTTTTAAATTTTCTTGGGTACATGTAAATTTCATACTTTTATAATATTATATTTATATATTAAATATTAATAATAGTAATAGTGATGTGAATTGTGTTAAGAAGTTGTTTTTTTAACTAAGGTTGGTCTAAATTTAGTTAACAGCTCTTATTATAAAACAATGAAAAAGGTGTTAACAAATATTGTTTATTGTTTATTGTTTATTTGTTAATATTTTTTAAACAGTTTTTTGCACACAATTATTGTTAGTTTTAAAAATTTTTTAAACAGCTTTTTACAAAGCTTATAAACAATTTTTTAAATTAACTTGAATTATATATTTTTTCTTTTATTAAATTTATATCTCTAGAAATTTTTTCATCCTTATCAATCTCTAAATTAATTTTATTACAAGCGTGCATAGCAGTAGTATGATCTCTACCACCTAGCTCGTTGCCAATATTCGGATAAGAGGCGTTCAATTCTTCTCTCATTAAATACATTACTATCTGTCTAGGAACCACAAGCTCTTTTTTTCTACTATTTCCAGTCAAACCATCTATGGTAATGTCAAAATATTCCGAAACGGTTTGAATGAGTTTTTTTGGTGTAATATGTGCTTTTTTTGAACTAGTTGATACAGAAGATATAATATTTTTTATACTTTCTTCGGTGGGGATTGAATTATTTAATTGGTGTAGGGCTATTATTTTATTCAAAATACCTTCTAACTCTCTAACATTGTTTTGTATTGAAGTGGCTATAAAACGTATAATTTCATCGTCAAGTTGAAAATTTCTTTCTTTCAGTTTTGATTTAATTATAGCTATTCTGGTTTCAAAATCTGGGGCAGAAACATCAACAATCATTCCCCATTCAAACCTGGAAATAAGTCTGTGTTCTAAGGCTGGTATAGCTTTTGGAGGTCTATCAGAGGATATTATAATTTGTTTATTTTCTTGATGCAAGGCGTTAAAAGTATGAAAAAATTCTTCCTGAGTTTGTTCCTTGCCTGCTAAAAACTGAATATCATCAACCAATAAAACATCAACCATTCGATATTTTTCCTTGAATTTTTTTGCTTCTCCTTGCTGAACCATTTGGATGAAGTCATTGGTGAATTTTTCACTTGTTACGTATAATATTTTTTTGTTTTTGTTTTTATCTAAAACAAAACTACCAACAGCTTGCATTAAATGAGTTTTTCCAAGTCCAACCCCGCCATAAATAAAAAGTGGGTTATAAACTTCCCCTGTTTTTTTAGCTACTGCCAGACACGCTGCATAAGCTAATTCATTGCCTTTTCCAACTACAAAATTATCAAAAGTATATTTAGTGTTTAAACCAAGTTTGGAATTAGCGTTATTGGTTGTTTCTGGCGTAACAGCACTTTCTTGAATTTGTTCTTTTTTGACTTCTTTTTCCAAATCACTTCTTTCTTTAGTCTCTACTATGTATGAGGTTTTATAAATTTGTTTATCAGTGATGTTTTTTAAAGCCTCGGTGATATATTTGTGATATTTTTTTTCTAACCAGGCTTTGGTAAAGGCATTTGGCACAGCAACAATAATTTCTTTTTCTTTTTTTTCTAATATAAATGTATTTTTAAACCAAGTTGTAAAATTAGCTTTACTTAAATTTAATTCGAGTTCACCTAAAACAGCTTCCCAAAGTTGTTGGTTGTCCATATTTTTATTATTAGTTTTAAAATGTATCGCAATTTACATTATATCACCGCTAGGGTTTTTAAAAAATGGTTCAAGTATAAACAAAAGGTGATAAATTGTTGAAAAAATGTGAAAATAAAAAAATAGATTTACAACCTTTGACTCAAGGGTTTTTTTTTGATATATTAATATTACTTTGAAACAAATTAAACAACAATATGCCAAAAAGAACATATCAACCAAAACAAAGAAAAAGGAAGAAAACACATGGTTTTAGGGCAAGACAAGCGTCGCCTGGAGGGAGAAATGTGTTGAAAAGAAGAAGACAAAAAGGAAGAAAACAATTAACACCTTAGTTTAGTTACTAATTATATTATAATGTTGCCTTTGGCAAATAGGTTAAGAAAAAAAAGCGACTTTTCTAAAATAATAAAGAGTGGTAGAAGGTTTTTTTCTACTTTTTTTGTAGTTTATACAATAAAAACACAAAATTCAGGTTCAAGATTTGGAATTGTTATTTCTAGTAAGGTGTCAAAAAAGGCGGTAACTAGAAATAGAATTAGAAGATGGATAAAAAGCGATTTATTTGAAAGAATAACAGACATAAAAAATAATGATTTTGTTATAATTGTAAAACATGTAGCTGCAACAAAAAATCACAAAACATTAAGTGCTGATTTGAACAGAATAATGGAAAGAAATTTTTATGTTAAAGAAAATAGATAAAATTATAACTTTTTTTATTAAAGGTTTGGTAAAAATATATCAAAACACCTTTTCTTTTGATCATGGACCAATAAAATTTTTAAAACCGCACGGTAAATGTAAATTTTATCCAACTTGTTCAGAATATGCGGTTCAAGTGTTAGAAAAAAAAGGTTTTTTTTCAGGTATTATTTATATCATCGCGCGTATTACTAGGTGCCATCCATGGTCCAATGGTGGTTTTGA
>DAOUWZ010000052.1 GCA_030666865.1 bacterium
AAAATTGCACTAATAATGTTTTGTTATGTAATTTATAGATATGTTCGTCATTCTCTTTTTCCATGTTTTAATTATATATCACATACATCTGTTGCGCCACGTACCCCGCAGCAAGCTGACGGGGAATTCTTTTGATTAACATAAGTCCGACTTCTGGGATTCCAGAAGTCGGACTTATGTATTAGACTCACTGCATAATAATTTTACTACTATTTCAATTTATCTACTAAATTATTTAATTCTTCATTGGAATAATAAGCAATCTCAATCACACCGCCTTTTCTCTTGGGTTTTATTTCTACTTTTGTTTTAAGGTGTTGCGATAATTCCTGTTGAGTTTGCAAAATCTTATCAGAAATAAGATTTGATGGAACTAGGCCTCTTTTTATTTTTATTACCTTTTCAGTATCGCGAACGGATAATTTTTGACCCAAAATCTTCTCTATTATCTTCATCTGCTCTTTTGGATCTTTAACTTCTAAAATTACTTTGGCATGACCTTCAGTAATTCTTCCACCTGCAACCAATTTTTGAATTTCTGGATTAAGATTCAATAAACGCAGGGAATTAGCAATTTTTGAACGTGATCTACCTACTTGCATGGAAACTTCTTCTTGAGTAATACCAAATTCATCTATTAACTTCTGGTATGCTCCAGCCTCTTCCATTGGGTTTAAATCTTTCCTTTGAATATTTTCAATCAATGAAATTTCTAATCTTTGCTGTTCAGAAACAGTCCTAATAATAACAGGAACTGTTGGTAAATTTATAATTTTTGCAGCCCGAAGCCTTCTCTCACCTGCAACTAAACGATACCGACCCTCCTCCAAAGGAGATACTATCAAAGGCTCCAAAATTCCATATTCTTTTATTGAATTGACCAATTCTTCAAGAGCGGTGTGTTCAAAAATTTGTCTAGGTTGAAAATGAGAAGTAATAATTTTACTAGGATCAATATAATCAATTTTTTGAATTTTATTATTAATTTTGAATTCTGCTCCTTTCTGATTGGCATCAACATCGCTTTGATCGTCATTACCCAAATAATTGACACCACTAGCTGATTTATCTTTATCAGGAATTAGTGAACCCAATCCCCTGCCTAAACCAAATTTTTTTGCCATATATTTAATTTAAAGTTAAAATTTCTTTTGCCAATTTATCATAAGCTCTAGCCCCTCTTGAATAAGAATCATAAGTTAAAATTGATTGACCGTGAGACGGAGCCTCTGCCAGACGGACATTACGCGGAATTACAGATCTAAATATTTTGTTGGGAAAATATTGATATAATTCTCTCATAACAGATTCTGATAAACGATTCCTTTTGTCAAACATGGTAATCACTGCGCCCAATATTTCCAATTCTGGATGTAAATTATTTTGCACCAAATATATCGTCTTCAAAAGCTGCCCCAATCCTTCCAAAGCAAAATATTCCGCTTGAACAGGAATGATTATTTTATCAGCTGCCACTAAACCGTTGATCGTTAACAGCCCCAAAGAAGGCGGATTATCAATAATTATATAATCATATATTTTTCTGGCTTCATCAAGTAAATTACGCAACTTATATTCTCGCCTAGACATTTCAACCAATTCTATTGCCGCGCCAGCTAAATTGTTTTGCGTTGGCGCCATATGAAGTCCTGAAATTTCTGAATTTTTAATTATTGTTGGAAATATACCAGGATCCAATAAAGCATGATAAATATGCGTATCATCAGGACCCAAACGGAAACCTAAAGCTGAAGATGCATTGCCTTGGGGATCAATATCGACTAATAGCACTTTTTTACCAGCTGAAGCTAAGTAAGCGGCAAGATTTACTGATGTCGTTGTCTTACCAACGCCTCCTTTTTGATTCACTAACGAAATAACTTGACCCATACAAATAAAAATCCTTTTAATACAATTATTATACTAATTTTTACTAAAATATACAATTGACAAAAACAGAAAAATAAGTTAATTTTATTATACTTGCATTTTTTATTAGAGCCTGTCTAAAATCTCGTTTCCAGGCA
>DAOUWZ010000029.1 GCA_030666865.1 bacterium
AAAATTGCACTAATAATGTTTTGTTATGTAATTTATAGATATGTTCGTCATTCTCTTTTTCCATGTTTTAATTATATATCACATACATCTGTTGCGCCACGTACCCCGCAGCAAGCTGACGGGGAATTCTTTTGATTAACAAGTTTATTTTTTAACTCAGCAATATCTGGTGCTATTTCTGATTTAAATATTTTTTCTTTCATTGTGCTAATATAATAATATTATTTTCTTACATCTCCTTTAATCATCCTAATAATTTCCGGGAATTCTGATATTTTAAAATGTCCGTTTTTATTTTCATAAACTATAATATCCGCGTTTGGCAATTTCTTTCTGTACTTTTCAGCATGAATAACAGGTACTACATCATCATTTTTGGAAAATAATAGCTTAAGATTTTTGGAATTTTTTTCTAATAAAGATAAATCGGACTTTAGTTTAAAACCACCAACCAAATCCTCACTAGATAAACTATTATCAAATGGCGGGCAAATCAAATAAGTAGCCAATATTTTTTTAGGAAACTTATGCTCTGATAAATATTTAGCCAGAAATATTCCCCCTAGAGATGAACCGATCAGAATAATATCATTTCTCAATTGAGGGAAAAACCTTTCAAAATATATTTTCCACTCTTCATACTTTGCGTTGTCTTGTAGAGGCATACGCGGTTTAATGATTTCAAAATTATTACCCAATTTTTTTTCTAAATAACTATCACTCCATGTTATTTTTTTCTCAACTGACACTTCCCTAGTTTTCAACCAATATAAATAATCTTTCTTGTTTTTGAAAGTCATCCCGCCATGAATTATAAATATTTGAGTTTTTTTTGTCATATACTTTGGTAAGTACCATGGTACTTACTGTTTTATTTTTAGAATATTTTTTTAACCTACTAACAGACATGGATTCCCCCGCCCAGGCGGGGGAATGACAGGGTGAGACAGAAATACTAATACTTAATTAGATATAAGTCATCTTTCTTGAAATAATATTTGTCTTCATCGCCTTCATTTAATCTAGCCATTTTTACCCGGCACCCTACCTTGTTATTCCTGTATGCCCCGTATGTCACCCCTGCGGAGGCAGGGGTCCAGAAATAAAGTTAAATAATGCATTCGATCTTCTTTCAAAAATTCTCTTTTCTAAACTTTTCTGCTTTTTCAAATACTAACGGAAGTGGAGAGCAATAATTATTATTTGTTTCTAAATATTCCTTTAATTCTTCTGATGAAAACCATTTAAAATCTATTACTTCATCATCCTCAAAATTCACTTGGGTATTTAGCACAATAACAAAACCTAATCCCACCCATTCATTATTTGTTTCAGTTTTGTAATAAAATTTTTCAAAAATAAATCCTGAAGGTTGGTTTGGTTTGTTCTTAATTACCTTTAAAAAATCATCTTTTGATTTATACATTTCAATATCTATTCCTATTTCTTCTTTTGCTTCTTTAACCAAATTTTCTTCAAAATCAAGGGGTCTAAAAAATCCATTTTCTTTAAAATAACAATTATGTCCTGCCACACCCATATCCCATTTTCCTGCGCCATATTTATCATGCTTTTTAGAATTTTTTAGCTGTATACCGTATCTCCCTGACTCATAATGATAAATCATTGACCAAGTACTGTAATGAGTCAAAACTGCTCTAACCCCTTCCATGTGAGCATATGTTTTTGAAATTGGACCGATGATATTACCTTTTGAATCTGAATGAATAATATATTCAACATCATCTCTTAAAATATTTTTTGTCATACTATTTAGCTTTCTTTTTACATACATAAATAGGTTCATTCTCGGAAAATAAATAATCCCCGCCATATCTAATAGCTGATACATCAAAAAATGACCGCAGTAATTTTTCCATAGCATACTTATCAGGATAAGTCAGGGTGACGGTAAAAAAAGGAAAATAAAAATCCTGCCATTCTTCAAAAGTCATTTTGCCGTCATGATAAGCTTCGGTGATTTTATCACGATAAAATTTGCCAAGATTGATTTGATAGGTTTCTTTGTTATAAGTCGTTATTTCAGAATACATTTCCATTTGCATCAAAAAACTAAATTTCTGTTTAGGGTTAATCTTGTATTCTTTCATTATTTCCTTCACTTTCTTTATTTTTTCATCGGGATTAAAAACATTCAAACGAATCACAAACATTCCCTCCGGAGCAAGTAATTTATCAACTCTATCAAATACTACTGTGTATTCCCGCCATGATGACAAACTGTTTAATCCCCAATCAGATACAACTAAATCAAATTTTTTTTCGCCAAAATCCATTTGTTGCCAATCGGTTACTACAACTTTTTCTTTTTTCTCTCCGGTGTAAGTCAAAAGCTGTTTCATAGCGATAATAGTATTCACATCATTGGCAACGACTGTGGTTTTAAACTGATGCTCTGCTAATAAATCTCTAAGCTCAGCTGATACGCCAAGTACCAAAGCTCGACTTGAAAACGGCTCACCAGCTTTACTACTGGCTACCAAATCATAAATCAACAACTCAGCAGCAGAGGGTTTAATTGGCGGTTCATAAGTTTTCCAAACCTCAGCATTCTTTAGCCAAGCGTTTTGATTGTCAAATTGTTTATACATTTCAAATTAGCTTCCTAATGCTCCTTCAAGCGCATTATGGCAACTGCACTTGGATTCGGTGTTAATATTCTTAATAATATTTGTTATGACTGACTGCACTCTATCTAAATTTTCAGCAAATATCTTTTTAACTTCTTCCGCTGCTACTGGTTCAGTATCAACTACAATCCCAGCATCATAATCAGTTATCAAAGCTATTCCGACATAACACATTTCTAATTCCCTAGCTAAAATATTTTCTGGATACTGAGTCATATTGATAACCTCCCAACCATGACTGGTAAACCATTGACTCTCAGCTTTACTGGAAAACCTTGGACCTTCAACAATAACTACTGTCCCGCGGTCATGAACTCTAACACCAGACTCGCGACAGGCTTCAATAGCTAT
Organism: bacterium; assembly: GCA_030666865.1. GTDB lineage: Bacteria > Patescibacteriota > Patescibacteriia > S139-126 > S139-126 > DAOUWZ01. The sequence continues at coordinate 3,003 of DAOUWZ010000029.1, forward strand.
TGGTCTTAAAGTCGGGCAATAAGGATCTGAGGCTGAAATATGCATTATTTTCTCTTGATCAAAATATGAATCTTTTCTTTTTTTTGTCCGGTCAACAAATTGATCAACTACAACAAAATCCCCAGGTTCAATGCCTGGTTGCAGACTTCCAGCGGCAAATGGCGCAATTATTTTTTTTACGCCCAATTTTTTAAAAGCGGCTAAATTGGCTTGATAATTAATATTATGCGGAGCCAGAGTATGCTTTTTCCCATGTCTTGGCACAAAAGCTACTTTTTTTCCTTCAACTTCTGCAATAGTAATTACATCTGAAGGATTACCATAATCTGTTTTAAGCTTTACCTCTTCTCCATTTAAAAAAGAATAAAAACCAGACCCGCCAAAAATTCCGATATCTGCTTGTGGTAATTTTTTCATAATGTTATAGATTTAATTTTTAATAACTAAATTAATTAATCCTCCCACCTATTGGTAAATACCTAATACTAAATCATTCTGAATCATATTCTACAAGTGAGTCATACTTTATGTCCCCAAAAATATTTTTATCATGTAAAAATAGCAAATCTATTACAAAACTTATTCCAATAATATCCGCTTTCCTGCTCTGTACCAATTTTACTGTCGCCCTCATTGTACCGCCAGTTGCCAATAAATCATCAACCAATAAAACTCTTTGTCCCATCGTTATAGAATCTTCATGCATCTCAACTATATCAGAACCATATTCAAGGGTATATTCTTCACTAATAGTCTTGGATGGTAATTTGCCTTTTTTTCGTATTAACACTTGCCCGCATTGCCAACGATAAGCCAAGGCTGAAGCAAAAACAAATCCTCGGGCATCTATTCCAACTACTAAATCAGGTGGATTATCATCATATTTTTCAGCCATTTCATTAATCGTATATTGAAATGCTGCTCCATTTTCCAATAATGGCGTTATGTCTTTAAAATTAATTCCCGGGCAAGGCCAATCTGGCACTTCACGAATTATTTTTTTTAAATCCATTTTTATTTATTTTTTATTTTTTTAGCTATCATTAATTCTTCATTGGTTGGTATTTCCAAAACTTTTACTTTTAAATTAAGTCCTTTGACTACTAATTTTCTAAAATGAGCATTACGCTCGCCAATGCCGCCAGTAAAAACCAAAGCATCAACCCTGCCTAAAAGTCCAACATAACCGCCAATATAAAATCTAACTTCATTTAAAAATTTATTGAGTACCAATTTTGATTTATCCCTGTCAATCTTCTCTTTTCTTGATTTGAAACCTTTTATTGGATAGCCAGAATCAACCATCACTTGCCTAAAATCTTTGACTCCAGCCAATGCCAGCCAGCCTGATTCATAATTTAAAATTTCATAAACTCTACCCGGAGATATCTTTAATTTTTTGATCATATGAAGAGGAACATTAGCATCAATATTACCAACCCGGCTACTCATTAATAACCCAGATAAAGGCGTGAATCCCATTGAATTCTCTATAGCCCTGCCTTGTCTAACAGCAGTAATTGAAGCGCCTGAACCTAAATGACATGTTATTAAATTCAATTTGTTTAATGGTCGTTTCAATTTTTTTGCTGCTTTAAAAGCAATATACTCATGAGATAATCCATGAAAACCATATTTCCTTATCTTATATTTAGTATAATACTTCCAAGGCAAAGAATATAAATAATGAACAGGTTCCATGTCGCTATACCATTCGGTATCAAAACTAGCTACGTTTTTTACCTTTGGCAATAATTTCATACTTGCTTTAATCACTGCCAAATTAATAAGGTTATGAATTGGGGCTAAATCATTATTTTTACTAATTTGCCTGATCACCTTTCTATTTAAAACAACAGAAGATAAAAAATCTCCTCCGCCGTGCACTACTCGATGTCCAACCAAATCAATATCTGCGATATTAAAATTACTCCATTCCAAAAAACCTATTGCTGCTTCCAAAGCTTTTTGATGATTCGGAATATTCTCGTGAATCGTTAAAACTTTTTTTATCTTTCCCTTCCGATAACTTATTAAAGAATCTTTGAGACCAATTCTTTCAATATTTCCAGCAAAAAATTCTTGCAAATTTTTTTTATTGAATAAAGAAAATTTTAAACTTGAACTTCCAGCGTTTAAAACTAAAATTTTTTTCATAATAATTAACTTTATTAGTTTATAGGTTGTAGGTTTTAGTTATTAGATTTTTGTAATAATAATTTCTCCTCTGGTATTATGCTTGATTCCAGCCGCATTAGCCTCGTCTGTATCTAAGTGCAGACGAAAAACAAAAGTAGGATGAACTCTGATAATAACATTGTCTAAAACCAACCCTCTAATTCCTGATATTTTGACTTTTACTTTTTGTTTATTTTTTAATCTGTATTTTTTTGCCAGACTGTCAGAAATATGGATATGCCGCATAGCCACAATAGCTGGCACACTAGCTACTCCTTTTGGGCCTTTTATTTTCAATTTCGGCGCTCCCTTGGTATTGCCCGAAACTTTAAAAACTGGCTTAATACCTAAAAAAAAGCAATCAGTAACTGATAATTCAATTTGTGAATTAGGACGCACCGGACCAACTATCCTCATCTTATAAGATGACTTTTTATTTCCTATAATTTTAACTCTTTCTTTAGTTGCAAATTGCCCAGTTTGGGAAATATTTTTATATTTTTTCAGTTGATAATTTTTGCCAAACAGCTTATCTTTATCCTGCTCGCTAAGATGCAAATGCCTGGCGGATATTTCTATTGGGATCTTTATTTTCATACTTATTTAATTTATAATTAAATACCTATTTTTATTAAATTATGTACGGACAGAGCAGTGCTCTGTCTCTACATTACACATCAATCTATTAGATAAATTTCAAATACCTATTTTAATTTACTTTTTATTTGTTTATTAGTCAGTAGTCCATTTTGCGCGCCAATCGCAGTAATCACGCTATTACTATTTATAATACCAGCTTGCAAACTTCTTTTAACATCTTTCATTTTTATCATCCCCCAAATAAAAGTAGAACCAAAACTATCACCAGCTCCAGTAGTATTTATGCCTTTAACTTTATAAGCATTGCGATAATAAATTTTTTCACCATCAAAAGCATAAGCGCCATTAGCGGCATCGGTAATTACAACAATTTGCGGGCCCCAAGACTTTACGGTCAAAAGTAATTTCTCAATATTGATGACTTTTCTGCCATATGATAAAACTAGCTCAATCGCTTCATCACGATTAATAATAAAAATTTCTGTCTGCTTTATATATTTTTTTAAAAACTGATAACCAGATGACAACTGAGTAGCGCCAGGATTCCAACCTATTTTTATTTTATTTTTTTTTGTTTGTTCAAAAACTGTTTTAAGATTTGATTTCCAATTATCACCTTGCAGAGAAGTCAAATAATACCAATTTGTTTTAACTCTATTCAAATCAGCCTTATTTATTTTGATCAAATAATTTGCTCCCCGGTAAGTAAAAATAACATGCTCTTTGAACCTGCCAGTATTGACTATAAAAGAAAAACTGGATCTGTCTTTTTGATATTTTTTGACCAATGACTGATCAATTTTATTCTTCTTTAAATTATCTATGATTTCATCAGCGATTCCATCTCCGCCAATCGCAGTCAAAATCCCTGTCTTCAATCCAAGTTTGGACATAGCGACAGCCGCATTTTGAGCGCCGCCACCCAAAGTAAAATAAGCTGACTGAGCAGGTAATTTTGCTCCATATTCAAAAGCGATCAACTTTTGTCTAATTATGTCCTTTTTATTCTTTACAATCACGGATTCATCGGTATAGAACATAACATCCTGAGTTGCTCCGCCAATTGTTAAACAATCTAATTTTTTCATAGAGTTTTATTATTAACTTATTTTATTATACTATATTTGACAATATTACGCCAAAAAAAATTACCCCTTTTAAAAAGCACGGGAGTGGACCCGTTATATTCTAAATAAAAATGCGACATAGGATATACTGTTATTAGGTCTAACTAGTAACATAAATAAACCTATGCCGCACTATGATTCTATCACAAAAATAAAGATTTGTTGGAGTTTGTATAATAATGGAATATCTCCAGAAGAAATACCTAAACAATTAAATGTTCATAGAGCTACAGTATATAGATGGATTAAAGGAATTAAACTTAAAGGACTTAATCAATTCATTAGAGATTATAAATTAGCTAAAAAAGGTAGAAGAAGATCAAATAAAACAGACATTATTACTAGATTACATGTTTATGAGCTTAGAAAAAAATATCATAAATGTTGTGGTGAAAAAATTAAGTACTTTCTAAGCCAAGAATATGATGAAATGCTATCAGTTAGTACTATCTATAGAATATTAAATGAAAAGTACCAATTAACAAGTAAATGGAAAAAGTATTGTAAAAGAGGACATATTAAAAAAGGCTTAAAACCAAGAGAATCTATTCAAATAGATACAGTAGATCTAGGCAGTTTATATGCCTTTACTTCCATAGACACTTTTACTAAAGAGGTTGATGTAGTAATCAAACCAAGACTAACAGCCCTATGTGGCAGGCAAGCTTTAAAGAACCATTTGAATAGGTTTGAAACCATTAATCATATTCAAAGAGATGGTGGTAGTGAGTTTAAAAGAGAATGGAATGATTATGCGATTAAACATATTAAGAGCATTAGAACAGCTAGGCCTTACAAAAAGAATGAACAAGCCTTTATTGAAAGGTTTAATGGCATCTTAAGAAAAGAATGTGTTGGCTATCTGCATTACCAAAAGAAAGATTTAAATCATTTACAAAACAAAGTTAATCAATATCTTAAATATTACCATACCAAAAGACCTCATTTGTCCTTAGGTATGAAAACACCTAATGAATATGCTATGTCGCATTTGACATGAAAGAGAACGGGACCTTTATTTTTTTTGATAAATAATATACTATTATACGGATATGAAAAATAATTTTTGGGAAAAACTAAATAAACCGATTTTAGCCTTAGCGCCAATGGCTGGAATTACTGATATTGCTTTCCGGGGAATGTGCAAGCATTTCGGGGCTAATGTTATTTATACTGAATTCGCCTCCTCAGATGCCCTGACTTATAAATCAAAAAAAACTTTTGAGATGCTTAAATTTGAAAAATCAGAGCGTCCTATAGTAGTCCAAATATTTGGCAAAGAGCCGAAGATGTTTCAAAAAGCCGGAAAAATTTTAGAAGAAATGGGCTTTGATGGCATTGATATAAATTTTGGCTGTCCAGCTTACAAAGTTGTTAAACATGGTGGCGGAGTTTCACTTATGAAAAACCCCGAGCTTTGCGCAGAATTGGTTCAAACTTTGATTGAATCAGTCAACATCCCAGTGTCAGTAAAAATTCGAGCAAGTATAAAACTAAATTCTAACGCAAAAAAAATAACCCGAACTGATAATCATACTCCTTTTATTAATAAGGGGAAAAATAACCCTCCTCCACTTCCCCCCTTATATAATGAGGGATTAGATGGGGGTTACTCAAATTGTCCTAATAAAGTTACTGCTCTTGATTTAGTCAACAAGATAAAACATTTACCCGTAGCGGCTCTAATGATTCATGCCAGATCTTTTGAACAGCCTTTTGACGGCGCGCCAAATATTCAAATAGTAAAAGATATAAAAAAAATTTGGAAAAATATTTTACTTTACAATGGCGGGATTTATTCGCCTGAAACTGCTAAAAAAATGCTTGACAAAACCGGCGCCGATGGAATCGGTATTGCCCGTGGCGCTTGGGGTTCCCCCTGGATATTTCAGCAAATAACAGATTATTTAACTTCTGGCGCTTACCAAAAACCTAATCACAATGAAATAAAAAAATATATTCTGATGCACGCTGAACTCGCCCTCAGGCAAAAAGGCGAACATGGCTTAATAGAACTAAGAAAACATTTAGCCTGGTATGTCAAAGGCTGGCCTAGCGCAAAAAAAATAAGAGATGCGCTGGTACGCACCTCTTCGGTTGATGAAATAAAACAAATTTTAGATTCGTACGATAAATCGCACGAATAATCGTACGAATTATTTCTGACTGAATTTCATTTTTTTTGGAAATGACTTGTGGAGAATTAGTGATTCAACTCCTTGGGCATACAAATCCGTCACATCCAAAATCTCAAACTTATCTGTTAAAATAGATTTCTCATACGGCGAGGAATTTGTTGAAAAAATTTTGTCAATTGGAGATGCGTTTAATTTATACACCCATCCTTCATCAGGCCAAATCCGCGCTAAAAACGCAAAAATTCTACCTACTTTTCTTTTTTCCTTAAGTTTTTTCGCTGCTGAAATTAATGTGTCGCCAGTTAATGATTCATCATCTATCAATAAAACATCTTGTTCTGGCTTAATATCTCCAACTGGATCTCCATATTCGGTTTTTTTACTGTTATCCTTGCGAAATTTAGGAAATAAAATCAATGGACCAACATAATTCAACCTAGAAGCAAAATTTTCTGCTAGTTTAATATCAGAATCAGCAACGCCTATTACATAATTATTTAATTTCAATTTTTTAACAGCTTCAATATATTTATACATAATAGACATATTAAAAATAAAAACTGATCCACCTTTATAACTGGTAATACTGTCGGCATGCAAATCTGCAGTATACATACCGCTCATTCCTTCTCTTTTAAGGGCGTGATAAACTACACTAGCCCAATCACAGGAATGTTCCTGGTCATCTTTCTCACTACGAGCATAAAAATAATTCGGCATTAATACATATACCTTATCCGCTCCATTACTAGTTGCTGCCCTAATAATCTGCTGTGTAATGACATAATTATCATTAACTGGGGGTGTTTGTGTTTCTAAAATTAAAACTATTTTCCCTCTGACGGATTTTTCAAACTTTGGCAAGGTACAACCACCAGGACCAAATTGGTAAATTTGCATCGGATTCCACTCAATTTCCAATTTATCCTCAATTTTTCTAGCCAACTTCGGATGGGTATGGCTCTGCATCATTATAACATCCTTAAAATTATGTTTCTTCATTACCTCTCCTCTTTTTTTATTGTTTATGTACTTGAAATTATATAAATATAAAACAAGATGAACATTTTGTCAATCAATATTTTTTTACGAAAGCAGAGATCCAAAATTTATTTTTTTATTTTCTGCCTGTCTCCCGACAAACAAAGATTCTGCTAGTCTCACCAACTAAGCAGACAAATACGGAATTATACAGAAATAACATAAATAAAAAATTTTAACCCTTTTAATTTTCCTCTTCCCTATCTTCTGCTGAAGGCTTAAGCAGTTTCAAACCCAAATAGGAAATAGGAGTAGCAAGAAAACCGGCAATAAATTTAAACAGCCACCAAGGAATAATAATACCAACGATAGCAGGCAGCGGAATAACGCCTAAAAAAGCAATTAAAGTCCAGACCGTAGTATCAACAAACTGCGACCAAAGATTTGATAAATTTGACCTAAGCCAAAACATTTTACCTGGCTTGGTTAGTTTTTTGAAAAAGAAAAAAGAAATTACATCTTGATACTCGCCCAAAATAAAAGCAACAATTGAAGCGATGGTAAAACGCAGGGAAAGTCCAAAGACATCGCTAAATGATCCAACAAATTGAAAATCATCACTAGCCGGCATTATTACTGCTAATGAGGTAAAAACGATAAAAAGTAATAGAGAAAAAAAGCCAGACCAAACAAACATCTTAGCCATTTTTTTGCCATACAACTCTCCAATAACATCAGTCATCATAAAAACAAAAGGAAAGGTAAAAATAGCTACAGACAAATGCATTCCCCATGGCAAAGGCATCAATTTGACACCCAAAGTATTGGAAGCAATCAAAGCTGTCACATAAAAGCCTAAAGCTAAAGCAATCTTTTTTGTAAATTTCATGTCAATTATTTTTAATTATTTATTTAAGCGCTTCCCCCTGATTGCCATAAATCAGAACCAAGCAAAGGACTATATATATCATAATCAGGATCAATCTCAGGCGGATCGCCAACCAGGGCAAATTCAACAAAATCCACTTGAGAAATTTTAACCAGCGGGGTTTGTTCTTTGCCTTCGCCCATTACCAATACTGCGGCAGTAGCTAAAGAATCTACTATATTCACTTTCTCCATTTTAAACTTGCGTCCAAATAGATCCTCTTCACCAATATAATTTTTCAAAGCTTGAAAACCATAATGAGCCAATGCTACTCCAACTACTCCTAATCGGTAAGGAGTCGTATGGCTATCAGTTATGATTACGCCAAAATTCTTAACCTGAAATTTCTCCTTAATAAAATCATATATTTCTTTAGCGGCAACTTGGGGCTCTTTTGGCCACAAAATATAATAACCATTACCATTAGAATCATCTACTCCGGCAGATGGGATAAGAATATTATGTTTTATAGTTAAAATAGCGTAACCACCTGGCACGACATTACGATCAATATATTTTTCTGCTTCTTGTTTTACTATCCTGTCCTTTTCACTTATGTCTTCATCATTAGCTGCGGGCAGACAACGACCCTGATGAATGCTCACTACTTTAGAAGTTACTACCAAAACATCTTCTTCTTGAAAATCATCAACCGACTCTGTAATCACAGCAAATAAATCATCTTGAGGCGACTTAATAATTCTAGTCTTAATTGGAGTAACCTGCATATTTAATAAATTAGTATCAAAAAACCCACTTTTAAGCGGGATAAAAATTTTTGCTTAACAATCTTATAATACTTCAATACCAAATTTTTGCAAATCATTATTCCTTTCACTTTTATCATCAATAAATTATCCCCGCAGCAAGCTGACGGGGTATTAGCCGTCACACCACAGTTAGTTTAATAATGTTAATTAATCGTTATTAATACATCCTACTCCCTTATTCTTTATAAATTTCTATTTGCCACACTGTCATTCCTGCG
>DAOUWZ010000033.1 GCA_030666865.1 bacterium
ATAATTTTTGTTTCATTTTCTGCTTTAAGTTGGGTTTGGTCTATTGAACCTTCTTTAACAACATATTATTCTGTTAAGTTGTTTTTGGCGCTGGGGGTATTTTGGCTGGTAGGAACTAGAAATATTTCATTGTGGCGGATTAGCAGTATTTTGATAGCAGCTGGAGTAGTGCAAGGATTTTTTGCAATCAATCAATTTCTATTACAGATGATTAATGCTAGTAAATGGCTTGGTATAGCTATGCAGGATTCAAGCGAGCTAGGCGTTTCAGTAGTAGATACTGGCATGAGAAGGTGGTTGAGATCATATGGCGGATTTCCGCATCCGAATATTTTGGGTGGCTTTTTAGTCATAGTTTTAGTAATGATAAAATACCAATATTTTAAGTTGTATAAATCTTGGCAGCAGTTTGATGAAAATAAAGCAAAAATATATGGCGCTGTTTTATTATCTTCATTGATGATCGTAGCATCAGGCTTGGCATTATCCTTTTCCCGGGCAGCTTGGCTGGCAGCTGGAGGTGTATTTCTTTCTTCTTTTATTTATTTATTTTTCCAAAAAGCAAAAGATTTACGAATTGTTTGGTTGAAGTTGTTTATAGTTTTTGTTTTGACTTTTGCCGTTTGGACAATAACTTATCCTCAGCCATTTACTACCAGATTAAAAGGAATGGAAATGACAGCCAATACCATACCAAAGGTTGCTAATATTGATTTGGAAATTAAATCTATTGTGACCCGTAAGCAATCTTTGTTTGACGGTAAAAATATTGTCGCAGAAAAATGGCTGACTGGCACTGGGCTCGGGGTTTATAATTTTTATTTATCAGAGATTAAACCAACTAGAGAAGCTTGGGAATTGCAACCTCCGCATATGGTTTTTTTATTAATTTTGGCTGAACTGGGAATAATTGGCTTGGTATTATTTTTGCTGTTGTTGTATTTGCTATTAACTCGCGCTAAAAGTTTAGTTGATTGGTTGATGTTATTGGCACTGTTGTTTTTATTTTTATTTGATCACTGGTGGTGGAGTTTGAATTTTGGCTGGTATCTTATGATGTTATGTTTTGGATTGATATATTATAATAAAATTGACAAAAGGTAGTATTTTTGGTATTATGTATATATGCTAATCAGGTTGTTGATTAGTAGTAATAATAATTAATAAAATAAATATGGGAATTGGAAAATTATTTGAAGGTTTTGGAGCTAAAAAAACTGATGCTGGTGGTAATGAATTGCCAGAAGTAGAAAAGATTGAAGAAGTTGATCCGGATAAAGCTGACGAGCTAGCAGAGAATCTAAGGAAGGCTGGAGATACTGTGGAAGATGAGAAGTTTGAATAAATAAATAATAATTAAAAAATTCCGTTTAAACGGAATTTTTTAATTGGGACACTATTGACAAAAGTAATTAATTGTGCTATATTAATATAATTCGAACATTTAATTAACAAAAATCAAATCAATAATGGTTAGGAGAAATTATGAGCGAAGTGACCTTTCGTGCCTTATCGCTAAGGTGGACAACAGCAGATAAGGTATTTGTCAGTTGCGTTGTGATTGTTGCCGGTGTTGTGCTGGCAGCAATGTTTGCTGTTATATAATTCTCGTTAGTGGGGTTAGAATTTTCTAACCCTTTTTTTGTAACATGTGGACAATTAGCACTCTTGACTAGGGAGTGCTAATTTTGATAAGATAATTTATGACGCTTAATAAGCGATATCAAACAAATTAATTATTAATCATAAGCAATTATGAACATTAAACCTTTGGGTGATAGAATTGTGCTAAAACCCCGACAAGCTGAAGAAGTTACTAAATCAGGTATTGTGTTGCCTGATACAGTTGATAAAGAAAAACCAGAACAAGCAGAAGTGGTTGCTGTTGGTAATGGTGAAAAAGTAAAGCAACTAGGCTTGAAGTCTGGTGATGTTGTGCTGTGCTCGAAATATGGCGGCACAGAAGTAAAAGTCGATGAAGTAGAATACAAAGTTGTGTCAGACGAAGATGTATTGGCAGTATTAGAGTAATTAAGTAACTAAGAAATTAAATAATTAAGTAATTTAGAAAATTATTAATAAATAAAAATTATATGGCAAAATTGATTAAATTTCATGAAGACGCCAGATCGTCAATCAAGGTCGGCGTTGATAAAATTGCAGACGTGGTAAAAGTCTCACTCGGGCCTAAGGGCAGAAGCGTAGTTTTGGACAAAGGATTCGGTGCTCCAACAATCACCAATGACGGTGTAACCATTGCCAAAGATATAGAATTGGAAGATAAATTTGAGAATATTGGCGCTGAACTTATCAAAGAAGTAGCTGAAAAAACTATGATGTAGCTGGTGATGGTACTTCTACAGCAACTGTTTTAGCTCAAGGCTTAATTGAAGAAGGTATTAAAAATATAGTGGCTGGCAATGATCCGATGGCAATTAAACGCGGTATGGATAAAGCCTTATCAGCTGCTATTGAAGGATTAAAATCTATTTCCAAGCCAGTTAAAGATAAAAAAGAAACTCAACAAGTGGCTACTATTTCATCTCTTGATGAAAAAGTCGGCGAATTGATCGCGGAAGCAATGGAAGAAGTCGGCTCTGATGGAGTGATTACTGTTGAAGAATCTCAAACCATGGGACTTGAAAAGGAAGTGGTAAAAGGTATGCGATTTGATAAAGGCTATGTGTCTCCTTATATGATAACCGACACTCATCGCATGGAAGCAGTATTTGAAGATCCTTATATTTTGGTTACTGATAAAAAGATTTCCGCTTTAAATGAAATATTGCCGCTATTGGAAAAAATAGCCGCTGCTGGTAAAAAGGATATGGTAATTATTGCTGATGATTTTGAAGGAGAAGCTTTAGCTACTTTTGTAGTCAATAAATTGCGCGGCACTTTCAATGTACTAGGCATTAAAGCTCCTGGATTTGGCGATCGCCGAAAAGAGATGCTCCAAGATATTTCTGTGCTGACTGGCGCGACTTTTATTTCTGAAGAGCTTGGCTTAAAACTTGAGAATACTGAAGTGGAAGCCTTGGGAAGCGCTAGAAAAGTATTGGCTGATAAAGAGAATACTACTATTGTTGAAGGCAAGGGCGATCAAGCAGAGATAGAAGGTAGAATTGCAGCTATTCGCCAAGAACTTGATAATGCATCTTCTGATTTTGATAAAGAAAAATTGCAAGAAAGATTAGCTAAATTGGCTGGCGGTGTAGCAGTTATCAAAGTTGGCGCTGCAACTGAAACAGAAATGAAGCAGAAGAAATATAAGATTGAAGATGCCTTGAATGCAACCAAAGCTGCTGTTGAAGAAGGAATTGTTCCTGGTGGCGGTAGCGCATTGGTCAAAGTTGCTAAAGCTTTGGAAACTTTTTTGCAAGAAGAAATTAGTGAAGAAGAAAAAATTGGGGTAGATATTGCTAAGCGCGCATTCATGACCCCTATTAGGCAAATAGCTGCTAATGCCGGCATTACAGATATTTCAGTAATCCTGCAGGAAATTGATAATATCCAAGACGCTGCCGTTGGTTGGGATTTTGTTAAAAATGAAAAAGTAGACATGATTGAACAAGGGATTGTCGATCCATTGAAAGTAACCAGATCAGCTTTAGAAAATTCAATTTCAGTTGCCTCTACCCTGCTTACTACTGAGGCGGTTGTTACTGACAAACCGGAAGAAAGCGGACATGATCACGGAATGCCACCTGCGCCAATGGGCGGTATGCCAGGCGGTATGGGAATGATGTAATCTATAATTAAGATTTTGAAAGAAGCGTGAATATTCGCGCTTCTTTTTATTGTAAAAAGTAATATATTTTGTTATAATTTAAAAAGATATTAATAATTAATTAATTAAAATGGAAGAAAAAAATAACCCAACAGAAAAGAAAAAAGTAAAAAAATTGAAAGTTGATTTAGGTGAAGATAATGTGAGTAAAGAAGAAAAAAACGTTGCTGCTCTGGCTTATTTATTCATTTTATTTTTAGTCCCACTACTTACTAAAAAAGATTCAAAGTTTGCTCAATTTCATGCTAAACAAGGTCTGATCTTGACTATTTGTTGGTTTATTGCCTCATTTACTTTTATTTTAGTCCCGTTAGCATATTTGTTTTGTTTGGTTTTGATGGTAATTGGATTTATGAATGTGATGTCAGGTAAAATGGATCCTTTGCCGGTAATTGGTAAACTTGCTGAAAAGTTTGATTTTTAATTTAATAATTATTTTTACACATTAACCAATTAAATATTTTTATTATGAACAAAAAACAGAAATTTGTCTTAAAATTTTCTGAAATTAGAAATACTGATGTAGAAATTGTTGGTGGAAAAAATGCATCATTGGGAGAAATGTATTCTTTGTTAACTAAAAAAGGAGTAAATATTCCCAATGGTTTTGCTACTACTGCTAAGGCTTATCAGTATTTTTTGAAAGAGGCTGGAATAAAAAAAGCGATTAAAGAAGTACTTAAAGATTTGGATGTAAATAATATTCGCAATCTTCAAGCTAAAGGCAGGCAAGTTAGGAAGTTGATTTTGGATTCTGTTTTGCCAGAAGATTTGGAAAAGGAAATCGTCAAATATTATGGTTTGTTATCAAAAGAATTTAGAGTTAAGAATGTTGATGTGGCGGTGCGCTCTAGTGCTACAGCTGAAGATTTGCCAGATGCATCTTTTGCTGGACAACAAGAAACATTTTTGAATATTACTGGCACAGAAGATTTATTATTAGCAGTAAAAAAATGTATTGCTTCTTTATTTACTGATCGGGCAATTGCTTATCGTGAAGAAAAGAAATTTAATCATTTTAAGGTCTCTCTAACCGTTGGTATACAAAAAATGGTTCGTTCTGACTTAGCTTCTTCTGGCGTTATGTTTTCTATTGATACTGAATCTGGCTTCAAAGATACGGTTTTAATCAATTCAATATATGGACTTGGTGAATATATTGTTCAGGGTATGGTAACTCCTGATGAGTTTTATATTTTCAAGCCAATGTTAGCTAAAGGTAAAAATGCTATTATTTCCAAAACTATTGGACCAAAAAAAAGAAAAATGATTTATGATTTAAAAGGTAAAGACCCAGTCAAAGATATGAAAGTATCCCGCAAAGATCAAAATAAATTTTCTATTACTGACAGGGAAGTTAAGCAATTAGCAAATTGGGCAGTAGTCATTGAAAAGCATTATCAGAAGCCTATGGATATGGAGTGGGCCAAGGATGGAAAATCAGGCAAATTGTATATAGTTCAAGCCAGGCCAGAAACTGTTCAGTCACAAAGAGATTATGCTGTAGTAGAAGAGTTTAAAATGCAGGAGGGAGGTAAAGTATTAGTACAAGGCGCAGCAGTAGGTAGTAGAATTGGCACGGGAGAAGTTAATGTTATTATGGATGTTAAAGATATCCATAAATTTAAACAAGGTCAGGTTTTGGTAACTGACATGACAGATCCTGATTGGGTGCCAATTATGAAAAAGGCTAGCGCGATTATTGCTGATGCTGGAGGACGTACTTGTCACGCAGCTATTGTTTCCAGAGAGCTTGGCATACCAGCTATAGTCGGTACAATCAATGCGACCAAAGTTTTGAAGCCAAAACAAAAAATTACTGCATCTTGCGCTGAAGGAGAAGTTGGAAAAGTATATCAAGGTGTCTTGAAATACAAAATAGACAAAACCAATATTAAGAACATGAAGAGACCGAAGAAAGTAAAAGTTATGATGAATGTTGGTGAGCCAGATCAAGCTTTTAATTTTTCATTTATTCCTAATGATGGAGTTGGCTTGGCTCGTGAAGAATTTATTGTTAATAATTATATCAAAATACATCCCCAAGCCTTGCTTGATTATGGTAAATTGAAAGATCGGAAAGTTAAAAAGCAAATAGATGAAATCACGGCTGGTTATAAGAGCAAAAAACAGTTTTATATTGATAAATTAGCTGAGGGTGTTGCTCGAATTGCTGCCGCTTTCTATCCCAAAGATGTTATTATTCGTTTATCTGATTTTAAGACAAATGAGTATGCCAATTTAATTGGTGGTACCGCTTATGAACCAGAAGAAGATAATCCAATGCTTGGTTGGCGGGGCGCTTCCCGATATTATGACCCTAAATTTATTGAAGTATTTAAAATGGAATGTCAGGCCTTAAAGAAAGCGCGTTTAGAAATGGGGCTTGATAATATTAAAATAATGATTCCTTTTATTCGTACTA
Organism: bacterium; assembly: GCA_030666865.1. Lineage (GTDB taxonomy): Bacteria > Patescibacteriota > Patescibacteriia > S139-126 > S139-126 > DAOUWZ01. The sequence goes on from DAOUWZ010000033.1 coordinate 6,216, forward strand.
TTGATGAGGCTAAGAAAGTTATCAAAGTGATGGCGACTCAAGGATTAAAACGCGGTAAGGATGGTTTGGATTTATATATGATGGTTGAAGTTCCTTCTAATGTAATATTAATTGAGGAATTTTCTAAATTATTTGATGGTTTTTCAATCGGTTCTAATGATTTAACTCAACTCACGCTGGGACTTGATCGTGATTCTGGAATGTTATCTCATATCGGTAATGAGCGTAACGCCGCAGTTAAAAAATTAATTTCTCGAGCAATTGAAGTAGCTAAAAAAACTAAGACCAAAATCGGTATTTGCGGACAAGGACCGTCTGATTTTCCAGATTTCGCTGAGTTTTTGGTCAGAGAAGGAATTGATTCTGTCAGTTTAAATCCAGATTCTGTTATTAAGACTACATTAATGTTTAATAAAAAAAAGTTCTAGAATTATTTCTCAATTTATATTTTCTGCTCATCCCGCTGTGTGGGGATGAGCAGATTTTATTGACAATTTTATTTATTGACAATTTTATATTTTTCTGATAATTTTAGAAATAGTTTTTGTTCGTTAAATTAATTAATTATACTAAATCATTATTTTCAGGAGGTTTTATGACCGTAAATCTTGCCGTGCGTTTAGACAAGGAGAAAGTGACTGGTTTTTCATTTATCAATAATTGTTATAATGATGGACGGTTGGTAAGTGTTCAAGAAGGATTTATTCCTTTGCCAGTTGATTACAAAAATAAAGGGATAGAATTTTTTTATGCAAGAAATGATGCAATTTTTGTTAGAATTACTAAGGAAAATTTAGAGCTAACTAATACGCACGGGATTCGACGATTTATTGAGTTATTAAAAGAAGAAGGAATAAACATGAGTATTCCAGGAGGTATTAATGAAAAGAATTGATAATCAAAATTTATTTGAATTTACTGGGTTAAAGCCTGAAAATTATACGGAACAGTCTTTAGCACTATTAGATGAAATTACCAATAATAAATGTGCAGATGTTATGGTGCACGAGGTAACAGATTCTTTGGTTATTATTGCCAAGACTGAGAGAATAAAATTTCAGCGTAACAGCAGCGCAATACCGTTGGAAATTGATGACCGAAAAAGATTAAAGCCCGGCAGCCGTTTGATTGTCAATTCCGAACCATTTTTTGTTGTAAAAGTATAATAATTATTTAAGCCTCAGATCGCTCTGAGGCTTGCTTTTTTGTAAAATTTGGTATAATATGAATTCCGTTATCAGTTGATTATCGGAGTTAAGTTAATAGTCAATAGTTAAAAGTTAATGTTAATAGTTGATTCTGGAGAGATGGCCGCCAGCCCGAGGCTGGTCCGCCTCGGGCGGAAGGGTATTATAAAATTATGTATTATGTTTATATAATCTATAGTAGTAAGGAGAACAAGTCATATAAAGGTTTTACAAAGGATATAAAATCAAGATTAGAGGAACACAATTTAGGTAGAGTAAAATCTACGGTTTATGGTAAGCCTTGGAAGTTAATTTATTATCAGGGATTTATTAATGAAACTGACGCAAGAAGGGAAGAATTATTTTTGAAATCAGGTAAGGGTAGGGAAAGAATAAAATATTTATTGCAAGAGACATTTAAAATAATTTAGTCCACGGAGAGATGGCCGAGTGGTCGAAGGCGCTTGATTGGAGTTCAAGTGTGCGTTCATAGCGTACCGTGGGTTCGAATCCCACTCTCTCCGCCATTCAATAATAAAATAGTTTACCTATTTATTATTGAAGGTAAAGATGATAAAGGATTCGAAGGCGATTTGACCGACTGCCAGTGGCAGTCGCAGCAAGCGCCAGGCTTTTTTAGGCGGACGAGTCCACGCCTTTGGCGGGACGAGGACGGGGAAAAAGGAATCTGCCTACCAGCAGGCAGGTCTCCGCCACTCTACGCGAAGCGTGGGGTGTCCTCCGTAGCCTTGGCGAAGGATGGGCATAATAAAATTTAGTTATTCGTTATTAGTTATAAGTGACGTTAGTCTGGAGAGGTGACAGAGTGGTCGAATGTACCGGTCTTGAAAACCGGAGTCCGTTCACGCGGACCGTGGGTTCGAATCCCACCCTCTCCGCCATCAAAAAACAAATACATAAATGTATTTGTTTTTTGATTGTTTGAAATGTTCTGGGATTCGAACGGGTGCGAGTGAGACAATCCCGCGACCGCGGGAGCAGACGAGCGACAAATAATCCGAGCTGGCGCAGGATTA
>DAOUWZ010000014.1 GCA_030666865.1 bacterium
CATCAAAGAAAATAAGTTTAAAGGCTACTACTAAGAATGTAATGAGTGTAATGGGGCCTGAATTTGAATATAGGGAAGAAGGTGATCATACATGTTATTCACTAGCTACTACATCTTGTGGACTTGATACTAGTTTGAAAATATTTTCAGATTCTATATCAAATATTGTTAAATTAGCGCAGATTGAGCACTCGGCTCGACTACTGGCAGTTGAAATTGAAAAAACCCGTCGTCGGGTGAATGCACTGGAATATGTGTTTGTGCCGGAGATGGAAAAAAATATTAAATATATTACGGGTAAACTTGATGAACAAGAACGCAGCGCCTTATCTGGTTTGATGAGAATTAAAGAGACAATGGAATGAGTTAGTTGTTAGGTTATACCTGCCTGCTCCTCGAGTCTGAGCCCGAGGCTCACCTCGGAGTCGATGACTGGCAGGCAGGGGTGTTAGGTTTTAGTTAAAATTAATAATAACAAAATATAAAATCAGTCTTGCATTCGCGGGATTGGTTTTTTGATTAAAATTATTTATCAAAAACCCTTGTTATTTAAACAAGGGTTTTTTTCTTGGATATAGGGCAATACTTACAATTAATAAAATGAGGGGGAAAACTGTCCAAGTAAACATTATTCCAAATCTATCAGCCAATATTCCACTGATAAATAGTCCAATAGCTGCTCCAAGCGTTCGAAACATTGAATTGAATGATATCACGGTAGCTCTTCTGGCTTTGTTAGTAATATTATCATTAATATAAGTATTTTCTAAAGGTCCTTGCATACCGCGTCCAATTTCATGAATCAAGAAAAAGCCGATTAGAAATAAAGGAGTATTAATGAAATAAATTAATAGTAGTGATAACGCTGCTTGGATTTGAGATAAAAATATTGCTGGTAATATTTTTTGGTGAGAAATTTTTTGAGTGATAAAATTTCCAATTAAGGTAAATAATTTTATACCCAACCAAATAAAGCCTAAATATTTTAAAGAAATAATTTCATTGAAATTAGGTTGCCAAAACATATTTATTGGTTGCATGACTAATGCTGATATGCTAAGCAATAATATCATTTTTTTTAAATTATTTTTTTGTAAAATAATTTGTAATCCTTCTTTAGAATAAATATGAAGGTTGGTTATATTTTTTTTAAATGAATTACCATTTTGCCAAGATTCAGTTATTGATTTTTTAGCGTATAAGTAAGCTATGAATACAATAATACTGCTCAATAACCATGGCAAGGTAATATTTTTATCGGCAATATAAGCTCCAATCAGACCACCTAAAACGCTACCAGTCATTGATATATAGGCATTATGGGCAAAAATAGTTTTTAGGTTTTGTTTTTTTTCTCCATTATTTACTTTATCAACCATCCAAGCTTCAAAAGATCCGGATATTAAACAGCTCCCCAAAGCTAAAATTATTTCACTAGCGATGAAAATCCAAAACGAATTTGAGATATAATATATCAGAAATCCTATTGAAATAATAAGTAAACCATTTAGATAAGATTTTTTTCTGCCATAAATATCAGCTAATATTCCAGTTGGTACTTCAAATAAGAATACTGAAATCATAAAAAAGAAATTTACCATATTTATTTGCATCAGATTTAATTCAAAGCTTTGTAGAAATATTACATAACTGGTCGTATGCATATAAAATCCGAATTTATACAAAAGAGTGTTTAGGTGATAGATTTTGATTGATTTTTCCATTGGTTTCTCCTTATTTGTTAAAAAACAAAATATCCTTAGCTATTCAGCTAAGGATATTTATATAAGGAATAATATATTTATTTATGGTGTTACAAAAATATTCTCAGCTGAAAAGCGGTTATTGGCATCAGAAATATAGCCAACAGTATATGGCATCTCAATTAGGCACTTATTTAGCTGTAGATTATTTTTTATTTGCATATTAATTAATTTAATTAATGTCTTATGTTATATTAGACGCATTTTTTTGTCAAATATTACACTTTGTTAATGATTGAAATAGTGATAAAATAAATGTGTAAATAAAAAAAATGACTGAAATAGATTTGAATAAACTCAATAAAGAGCAGCGACAGGCGGTTACTCATGGTGACGGTCCGCTTTTAATTGTAGCTGGAGCGGGAACCGGTAAAACCACAGTTATCACTCAAAGAATTAATTGGCTTATTCAAGAAAGAAAAATGCAATCAGACCAGATATTAGCGCTTACTTTTACTGAAAAAGCAGCTGGAGAAATGGAAGAGCGGGTTGATATAGCATTGCCTTACGGTTATGTTGATCTTTGGATATCTACTTTCCATGCTTTTTGTGATCGAATTTTAAAACAACACGCTATAGATATCGGTTTGCCAGCAGATTTTAAATTGTTGGATCAAACGCAGAGTTGGTTGCTTATTAAGAAGAATTTACATCGTTTTGAGTTAGATTACTATAAACCCATGGGTAATCCGACTAAGTTTATCCATGCTTTGATTGGTCATTTTTCTCGTTGTAAAGATGAAGAAATTTATCCAGAGGATTATTTAGGGTATGCGGAAGATTTAAAAATAAATCTTGACGAGATGGAATCTGTCCATGGCAAAGGTAAAAAGAAAAAGGTGGAATTAGAAGATAAAGAATTAAAATCACAAGAAATAAATAGATTGAATGAAGTAGCAGAGGCTTATCATATTTATCAGCAATTATTACTTGAAAATAATTCGTTGGATTTTGGAGATTTGATTAATTACACTTTAAAACTTTTTAAAACCAGACCCAGTATTTTGAAAAAATATAGTGAGCAATTCAAATATATTTTAGTAGATGAGTTTCAAGATACAAATTGGGCGCAGTATGAACTGATTAAGTTACTGGCTCGACCCAATAACAATATTACAGTTGTTGGTGATGATGACCAATCTATTTATAAGTTTAGGGGAGCTTCAGTTTCCAATATTTTGAATTTTAAAAAGGATTATCCAGAAGCGAAAGAAATATTTTTAAATACGAATTATCGTAGCTCTCAAAACATCTTGGATAAAGCTTATAAATTTATTCAATTAAATAATCCAGAGCGTTTAGAAGTTAAATTAGGCGGTAATAATAAATTTACAAAAAAATTAAAATCCCAAGATCAGAAACTAGGATTGATAAAATATGAATTCTTACCAAGTTTAGACATGGAGGTAGAATATATAGCAGATGAAATAATAAAATTGAAAGAAAAAAATAAAGACTTGTTATGGAATGATTTTGTTATTCTGGTTAGGGCAAATGATAGCGCTAATGATTTTACTAGAGAATTTGATCAAAGGCAGATTCCTTACCAGTTTTTTGCTTCCCGAGGTTTGTATTATAAGCCGATAATTCTGGATATTTTGAATTATCTTAGATTGCTTGATGATTATCGTGAATCACCAGCCCTCTATCGTATTTTGAATTTACCAATATTGAAATTGGAATCTTATGATATTGTTAATTTAAATTACTGGGCTAAACGCAGGCAGTGGTCCTTATTTGAAGTTCTTAAAAATGTTCAGGCTATTCCTAATGTAAAGGAGGAAGTAGTCAAGGAAATTAATAAATTATTGCCATGGATAGCCAAGCATACAAAATTAGCGCAAGAAAAGTCAGTTTGGAATGTAATAATAGAATTTTTACAGGATAGTAATTATTTAAACCATATCAAGGGTTTAAATCCGATAGAGGCAAAAGAGCAATTCAATTATTTGAATCAATTTGCCAGAAAAGTACGAGAATTTGAAAAGTCATTTGTAGATAATAAGGTATCAGATTTTTTGAGTGAAATAGAATTGGAATTAGCAGCTGGAGAAGCAGGAAATTTGATCAGGGATATAGAAGAGGGTCCAGAAGCGGTTAATATATTGACCATGCATTCTGCTAAAGGGCTTGAATATGAATATGTGTTTATTCCAAATCTAGTAGATAAGAGATTTCCAACCACTACTCGAAAGAATCAAATAGAATTACCAGATGAATTGATTAAAGACATTCTCCCAGAAGGGGATGTTCATATACAGGAAGAAAGACGGTTGATGTATGTGGCAATAACTAGAGCCAAGCACGGATTATATTTAACTGGAGCAGAAGATTATGGCGGAATTAGAAAAAAGAAACCGAGTCAGTTTTTATACGAATTAGAATTTGTTAATAAAGATGAAAAAAAGGTAGAGGATAGGCGTATTTGCCCCGAGTACATTAAAAGGAATAATTTAGAAGGCAATCGAGTTGTCTCAAATATTAAGTATAAATTACCAACAAGTTTTTCATTTAGTCAAATTAAAACCTGGCAAGCTTGCCCATTGCAATATAAGTATTCTTATATATTGAGAATTCCAATTAAAGGCAAGTTTACGTTTAGTTTTGGTTCAAGTATCCATAAAACTTTGCAGAAATTTTTTGAATTAGCCAAAGAGCGGATTAATGCTCCGCAGCAAGATTTGTTTGAGAGTAAAAAAGAAAAGAATGAGTTGCCGACAGTTGAAGATTTATTGAAATTGTATGAACAGTCATGGATAAGTGATTGGTATAATGATAAAGCGCAACAGCTGAGTTTTAAGAAAAAAGGCAAAGAAGCCATGGTTAGATTTTATGAAGATTGGGGAAAAGAAAAAAATATTATACCTGAAAATTTAGAAAAAGGTTTTAAATTACAAATCGGTGATTATACCATGCGAGGGATTATTGATAGAATAGATAGGTTGAGTGATAATACTTTAGAAATTATTGATTATAAAACAGGTGCTAGTAAAGATAAATTAACCAGTGATACTAAACAGCAATTACTTATTTATCAAATGGCTGCTGAAATTTTGGGTGATAAGGTTTCCAAATTGACGTATTATTATGTTGAAGATGGGAAGAAGATGAGTTTTATTGGAAAAGATAAAGATTTTGATAAATTAACACGAACTACTCTTGATACCATTGATAAAATAGCGACTGGTGATTTTATGCAAACGCCAAGTCCGATGATTTGTAAATATTGTGATTATAATAAAATTTGCGAGCATTCACAGGCAAAATAGATTAGTATCAAGAATTAAGCTTGCCTGCTCCTCGAGTCTGAGCCCGAGGCTCACCTAGAGCGATGACCGGCAGGCAGGTATAAAGTACAAAAAATAATATTGTGAGAAAAGATTATTCTTGGATAGGAATTGATGCTCTAATAATTGAGAATAATAAAATTTATCCTTTTAGTTCTCTCAATGAAAATTTTTTTACAAACATATATTGAAAAAAATGAAAAAAATTGATTTACAAAAAGATATATTTATTAGTTTAGTCCAGATTATTAGTGAGACAAATGGTATAACTTTGGATAATACTTTAGAATTGGCTACTAAAACAAGTTATGTTAAGGAAAATAAAAAAGTTTATAAGTCCATTGTAGAATTTCAGCATTTGTTAGATAAATATAAAATAAAGGAATGTAGTATGCCAGAATTGTTGGAGCATCCAGTAGCTAAAAGTTTATATGATTTTTTTAAACTGTTTCCTTTGCGGTATCAAGAAAAGCATACTCATTTGAGTGGAGCGCTTACACCCGAATTTATTTTTGATAAGATCGGGCAAAGTGATTTTTTGGAGGAGGAGAAAAAAATTAAAGAGGTTTTTGGTAAAAATGGTTATCCGATTAAATCAGTTAAAGCGTTAAAAGAGATGGTAACAGTAACTGCGGATGATTATTTTGCTCGATATTTAGAAAAATTATATTTAGCAAAAATAGTCTTGACCACCAAAGAAGTACACTCTGAAGCCGCTTATAGCATGGCTAAGGATATGTATGAAAATTATAATATTGGTTCACTGCATTTGAAATTTACTTTTTCTCGAGTTGCAAATTTAAAGGCGGAAGAATTAAGTAGAGGAATTTCTTCTGAAGAAGCTATGTTGGGTTTATTTGAAGGATTAATTCAATATAAGTCCAGTCATTCTGATTTTGATTTTTTCTTATCTCCAAGTTTTAGAAAAGAGAATAATTTTTTCGATAAGCAAAAATTTGATAATAAACAGGATGATTTTATGGATCAAGTTGAGCGTTTGATAAAATTATTAGAATCAAATCCGGAATTAGCAAAGCATGTAGTAGCTGTAGATACTGTTGGTAATGAAATTAATTTGTATAAGAAAAAGCATTTCAAAGCATTTCAACTTGGTTTTCGCAAATTACAGCAGCTGGGGCTTCGTATTAGCAGTCATCACGGCGAAGTATGGCATACTTTAAACAAAGGCATTCAAGCGGTTGATAACGCTATGAATATTTGGCGAATTGACACTTTGGAACATGGTTTGAGTTTAGGAGTAAATCCTAATTATTATTTTCAAAGTTTATTTGAAAGAGTGTTGGAATCCAATAGCCATGGTAAAATAATAGAACAAGATAGCGTTGAAGGTAGAGAATTGGCAGATATGAATTGGAATAATTATGAATATATTTTAAAAAAAATATACACCGGTATCAGTTTATCAGTGAATGAAATTTATCAATTTACTAAAATTAAATATTTTACCGCTTTAGAAACAGAACAATATCAGCATGATGTTTTAAATCGTATGATTGACAAGGATATTACTTTAACTTCCCTGCCGACTTCAAATTTACGACTTACTAGTCATATTCCTGACTTCAGAGATCATCCTTTTTCTTGGTGGGAGAAAAAAAATATTACTCAAGCCATTGGTACTGATAATTATATTACTTTGGATACTGATTTTATTCGTGAAATGCTAATACTATTATTTTCTGATTCTCGGGGACTGAAAATAACAAAATTGTTGATAGTGGCCACTGGGGAAAATCGTCGTCCTTATATTTCTAATCAATTATGGCAGATGAGAAAAAAATATGTAATTAATTTAGGTTAATTATGGAGAAGGTAATTTTAGTTGATAAAAACGATAATGTAATAGGGGAGGAGGAAAAAATGAAAGCGCATATAGAAGCAAAGCTTCATCGGGCGTTTTCTGTTTTTGTTTTTAATAATAAAAATCAGTTGATGTTGCAAAGAAGAGCCTTGTCAAAATATCATACTCCTGGATTATGGACTAATACTTGTTGTTCACATCCACGACCAGGTGAAGATACTTTGAAAGCAGCTCACAGAAGACTGCAAGAAGAAATGGGATTTGACTGTGATTTAACAGAGGTTCATGTATTTACTTATAAAGCAGATTTTGGTGATTTAACTGAATGTGAAATTGATCATGTTTTTATGGGTAAATATTCTAATAAACCAGTGATTAATTCAGAAGAGGTTGATAGTTACAAGTGGATTAGCTTAGCTCAACTTGAACAGGATGTTAAAGTCAATCCTGATAATTACACACCGTGGTTTAAGATTATTTTAAAAGAGTATTTATTGAATAATGTTATTTAGTTTATTTAATATGTTTATAAAGAAACAACCTAAAGTTATAATTGGTGCTATCGTGTATAATGATTGTGGTGATATTTTTTTAGCCAAGTCTTATAAATGGCAAAATACATAGGTAATACCAGGTGGACATATTGATTATGGTGAAAAATTAATAGTAGCAGTAACCAGAGAAGTGAAAGAAGAAACTAATATGGATATAACGAATATTAAAATGATAAATGTTAATGATAATTTAAATACTGATACTTATTATAAAAAAAGTCATTTAGTGTTTATTAATTTTTGTGCAAAATATATCGGTGGAGAAATTAGGTTAAATGAAGAGTTACAGGAGTATAGGTGGCTCAAGCCAGTTGAGGCTTTAAAATTAGATTTAATTCCATCAATGAAAATTTTATTGCAGGAATATATTGAAAAAAAGTGAAAGAAATAATTATTTTAATACGTAATAAAATAATTGGCTGGGTATATAGATATTTATTGAAACCAGTTCTGTTTTTATTTGATCCAGAAATGGTGCATGATAGCTTTATTTGGAAAGGTAAAATATTTGGATCAAATATTATTTTTAGAAAGTTAACTGGTTTATTATTTGATTATAAAAATTCGGTTTTAGAACAAGAAGTTTTGGGAATAAAATTTAAGAATCCGATTGGTTTGGCAGCTGGATTTGACAAAGACGCTGAATTGACAAATATTTTACCAGCAGTAGGTTTTGGTTTTGCGGAAGTTGGATCGATAACTGGCGAGCCGTGTCTGGGTAACCCGAAGCCAAGACTATGGCGTCTTAAAAAATCAAAAGCCATTGTAGTTTATTATGGTTTAAAAAATAATGGGGCAGAAAGAATTGTGAATAAATTAAAAAATAAAAAATTTAGATTTCCGGTTGGGATTAGCGTGGCTAAAACTAATTCTCCTGGTACTTGTGAGATTGATAAGGGAATAGCTGATTATAGTAAAGCATTTTCTTATTTTGTTAATATTGGTGATTATATTACTATTAATATTAGTTGCCCCAATGCTTATGGCGGGCAACCATTTACTGATTCTGAAAAATTGGATAGTTTATTATCAGCAATTGATAAGATTGAGTATTCTAAACCAATTTTTATCAAGTTAAATCCTGATCTGAGCAAAATAGAGGTTGACAATATTATTAATATTGTTAGAAAACACAGAATTGATGGTTTTGTTTGTACCAATTTAACTCAAAACAGAGATAATAAAAAAATAATTGAGTCAGAGGTTCCAGAAGATGGTGGTATAAGCGGTGGAGTAGTTAAAGATTTGTCTTTAGATATGGTTAAATATGTTTACCAACGAACTAAAGGGGAATATGTAATTATTGGTTGTGGAGGAATTTCGTCAGCTAAAGATGCCTATCAAATAATCAAGGCAGGAGCTTCACTTGTGCAATTGATTACCAGTATGATATTTGCCGGACCGCAAGTAATTAGTGAAATCAACCAAGGTTTAGTAAAATTATTAAAGCAGGATGGATATAATAATATATGCCAAGCAGTGGGCAGGGATAATAAATAATTTATGTTTAAAAAAAGAATTTTTTATTTTTTAACAATATTATTTTTTGGATTAATATTTTTGGTGCATTCTTATTTTGTTACTCATAATTTAACCTCAGTAATTTATGAACGAATGCGCGATGGTTTATTTGCCCTTGGCGCTTTGTTTTTATGTCTGGGTTATATATATTTAGCTAAACACGATAAACAAAGGTTTTTGTGGTATATTATTTTAGCTAATTTTTTTATTATGATATTTATTTTACATAGTTTGCGTTTATTTTTTAACGGACTTATATGCAGCGGCAGTCTAAATTGTTTTTAATTACCTTATTGTTAAGTGTTATTATTGCTAGTATTGATTATTTTTTATTTTTAATAAATCCTGGTATTTGGTTTTATATTTATAATGTTTTTGCTTTTATTATGGGTATAGGTTTTGTTATTATTTCGTATATATTAATCAGATTGAAGACTGAATATGAATTATTGCATTACTTTACCTTTTTGGTTGGTGTGGCTATGATAATAGTACACGCTGTTAAGATAATATATGGTAATTGTATTTAGTATATGTGGTCATCTTTTTCATCACTTGGTGATGCAATCAAAAAGAATGTTGAAAAAAAAGGCTTTGCTAAACAAGTAGAAGATACTTTGATATTGGAGGAATTCAATAAGATAGCTAAAAAAATATGGGATGAAGAAGTAGCAATCGAAATGAAAGCAATGTATATCAAAAATAAAGTTTTATCGGTGGCGGTTTTGAATTCTATTTTATCTCAAGAAATAAAAATGAGAGAAAATTTAATTCTTGGCGAATTAGCAAGAAAATTTGGTAAAGGAAAAGTAAATAGTATCAGAAGTATAATGTAAAAAGTATTAACAAACCATATAATGCAATATATATTATTAAATTGTTTTGTTTTTTAAAATTTTATACCAACAAGGAGTTTTAATGACTAATCTTTTGAAAATTTTGAGAGAAATAGCCAAAGCGTGTAAGAAAATACACGCTGTTTTATTAAGAGATTTAAGAAAAATTTTATCTTTTTAAATGATGTTTTTAATGTTTTTAGCCCGGTGTTTTATCGGGTTTTTTGCTTTAATATTAGCCTAAAAAAAATGTATTTTATCCCCATTATTATAATTTGCCTTTTATGGGAGAATTAGTTATAATTAATATAGTTTAAAGACAATGTTTTGCTTTAATATTAGCCTAAAAAAGATATTTTATGACTTTGCGCAAATATTTAATTTTGATGTCATTTGCTAGTATAGTTTGCTGGGCAGCATTTGTTTTGGTGGTATATCATATGAATCCAGTTGGATCTGGTATTATTGCTTTAATATTTTTTTATTTAAGTTTATTTTTGGCAGTAGTTGGTACATTTGCTATAATCGGTTTTTTATTACGCTCAAAGATTTTGGGAGGAGAATTAGTTTTTAAGCAAGTCGCAGTTACTTTCCGGCAAGCTTTATGGTTTGGAGTATTGGCAGTATTTAGTTTGTGGTTACAGTCAAAAAATTTACTTACTTGGTATAATCTAAACTTACTTATAATAGTGTTATTAATTTTAGAATTTTTCTTTTTATCAACTGGAAAAGGAAAGGTTAATTAAAATGTGTGAACATTTTGAATTTTAGTGTTTTATGTTAAAGGATAAATTATTACAATTAATAAATAAAGTTAAAGATGATTTTCAGCCAGGAATGAGCGCTGAAGATTTTTGGACTTTGGAAAAAAAATATTTAGGCAGGAAAGGCGAGCTAGCTAAAATTATGAAGAATTTGAAGGAATTGGCAACTGAGGAGAAAAAAGAGATCGGATTACTTGCCAATAATGTTAAGAATGAATTAGAGTCTTTTTTTAGTGAACAGAAAAAAACATGGTCTGATGATAATGTAGATGAAAGTAGTGAAGTAGATTTGACTTTGCCGGGTGAAAAGACGCAACAAGGTCATCTGCATCCAATCACGAAAGTACAGCAAGAGCTTGAAGATATTTTTATCAGTTTAGGATTTATAGTTGAAGACGGTCCAGAATTGGAATCAGAATATTACAATTTTGATGCTTTGAATATTCCTTTTTATCATCCAGCTCGTGATATCCAGGATACTTTTTTTACTGAGGAGGGTAATTTACTTCGTACACACACTTCACCAATACAAATTAGGGCAATGGAAAAATATGGTGCGCCATTGAAGTTAATAGCTCCAGGAGTAGTTTATCGTTATGAAGCTAGTGATGCGTCACACAATTCAGCATTTCATCAAATTGAAGGTTTAATGATTGATAAAGAAATATCAATTGCCAATTTAATAGCAATTTCAAAAGAGTTTTTAAGTTTGATATTTAAAAAGGAAGTCGAAATAAGACTTCGACCAGGATTTTTTCCTTTTGTTGAACCTGGTTTTGAAATGGATTTGAAATGTTTACTTTGTAATGGTAAAGGTTGTTCTGCTTGCAAACAGTCAGGATATATAGAATTTATGGGTTGTGGGTTAGTTCATCCAAACGTATTGAAAGCTGGAGGAATTGACCCTAAGGAGTATTCTGGCTTTGCTTTTGGTTTTGGACTTGATCGATTGATTATGATGCGTTATGGCATAGAAGATATCAGACATTTATTGTCTGGTGATATAAGATTTTTAAAACAATTTTAAAATGACAGAACAGATAAAAAATTTAGTAAATAATACATCTACCGTTGAAGATTTTTGGAATAAACATTCAGATGACCATGTAGTAAAAGAGCAAGGATTTGATTTTACTAAATTGGGTGACAAAGAAAAGAACATTTTAACAGAATTTATTTATATAAAAGACAAGATTGTTGAATATTTGAATGACGACACCATAGCGGGTTTGTCAGATGTAGTGACAGATTTTGAAGATAAGTATTGGAATCCTTATAAAAGTGATAAGAATAGTAAATTAGTATTCCAGCATTTACTTGGAAATTTGATTTCAAGATTAAAAGCGCCTTTACAAATATTAGAAGATAATATTAATAATGAAGGAATAGATAAAAAGGGGCTTATTGAAAGAATAAAATCTATATAATTATGAAAATATCTTTAAATTGGATAAAAGAATATGTAGAAATTCCAAATAGTGTTACTCCGGAAAAGTTAGCGCTGGATTTAACTATGTCTACCGTAGAAGTTGAGAAAATAATAGATCAAGGCAAAGGTTTTGATAAAATGGTAGTTGGCAGGGTAGTAGAGCTTAAACAACATCCCAATGCTGATAAGCTTAAAATTGTTATGACTGATATAGGTGATGGTAAAATCAAACAAATAATTTGTGGAGGTACGAATTTATTTGAAGGTATGCTCACTTGTGTGGCTTTGCCCGGAGCAAAAGTTCGATGGCATGGTGAAGGTGATTTAGTAGAATTGTCGCCTACTAAAATAAGAGGAGAAGAAAGTTTTGGTATGATTTGTGCATCAGAAGAAATTGAATTGGAAAGCATTCTACCGGGTAAAGAAAAAGAAATTATGAATATTTCTTTTACTGAAGCAAAACCAGGTACTGCTGTGGCAACTATTTTTGAACTTGATGATGTAATAATTGATATTGATAATAAATCACTTACCAATCGACCTGATTTATGGGGTCATCATGGGATTGCTAGAGAAATAGCTGCAATATATAAAGTTCCGCTAAAAGCTATTGCTGATGAAAAAATCGAGGTTAAGTCGTCAGAAAAAATAAAAGTAAAAATAAAATCTAGTGAAAATTGTTTTCGATATATTAGTGTTGTTGTTGATGATATTTCAGTTGGACCTTCTCCAGCTTGGTTGAAAAAACGATTAGCAGCAGTTGGACAAAAGTCGATAAATAATATTGTTGATTTGACCAATTATGTTTTATTTGAAACTGGGCAACCAATGCATGCTTTTGATTTTGCCAATATTGATAACGGTCAAATAGTTATTAGACAAGCAAATGATAAGGAACCTATTTTAACATTGGACGATGAGGAAAAAGAATTGAGTGCAGAAGATTTGGTGATTGCTGATGGGAAAAAACCAATCGCTATTGCTGGAATAATTGGTGGTCAGTATTCAGGAATAAATGAAAAAACAAAAAAAATTGTTTTTGAATCAGCCGCTTTTAATTTTGTCAGCATTAGACAAACATCTAGAGTACTTGGAATAAGAACAGAAAGTTCAATTAGATTTGAAAAAGGAATTGATGCCAATACTGCAGAAATTGCTATGAGACGGATTTTAGTACTGGTGAAAAAAATAATTCCTGAAGCAAAAATTGGATTATTCAATGATGAATATCAAGTTAAAACAAAAGATACTAAAATAAAGACTGATTTGAATTTTATTAATAAAAGGTTAGGTAAAGAATTAACAAGTGATGAGGTAGTTGATATTTTAACTAGACTTCAATTTCAAGTAAAAGTAAAAAATGATAAATTTGAGATTTTAGTGCCTTCATTTAGAGCGACTAATGACATCTCAATCCCCGAAGATATAGTTGAAGAGATTGCCAGGATACACGGCTATTTAAATATTGAACCTGACTTACCAACTGTAAAACTTATTTCTCCAATAGAAAATAAATATAGTTCTATAGCTAGGCGGATTAAAAATCAGCTTAGTTGTAATTTTAAATTTATTGAAGTAAGAAATTATCCATTTGTAAATGAAACAGCTGTAGAGTTTGGATATGAATTGGATAAACATGTTAAGTTGAATAATTATATTTCTGCTGAGCATACAATGCTTAGGACTTCGCTTTTACCCTCATTGATTAAAAATATTGCAGATAATCAACGTTGGGAGAGTAAATTTAAATTGTTTGAATTTGGTCGTAGATTTCGTTTGGATAAGGAAAGTAAATATCAGCGAGGTGGGAAGCTAGTGGGATATTTGCCTTGGCAAAATTATCAATTGGCTGGTGCCGTTGTTAGTGATAATAAAAATGTTTTTTATGATATTAAAGGAATAGCAGAAAATATTTTAAAAAGTTTAAATATAACAAATTATAGTTTTGCTGAAGCAGATGATAAGATAATATTTTCCGAGTATAAAATGAAAATAATGGTAGGTGATAAAAAAGTTGGTTATATTTTTAATCTTAATAAAAATATTATTACCAAGTTTGGAATCAATGGCGAAGTAGGGATATTTGAATTTGATTTTGATGATTTAGTTGATATTAGTAAAATAGTTTACAAATATAAACCTTTGGCAAAATATCCAAATAGTATTTATGATTTGGCGATTGTATTTGATAAACAAATTAAGTGGCAGGAAATTAATAAACAAGTCAAAAAGAATAGTAAATTGATAAATAGTATTAAATTATTTGATGTATATCAAGGAGACAAAATAGCTGAAGATAAAAAGTCAATTGCTTTTAGTATTGAATTTTTTGCTGATGATCGGACATTAACATCAGAAGAAATGGAAAAAGAAATAGCAAAAATATTGAAAGGTTTACAACAAAATTTAGGTGGAGAGTTAAGAAAATAGATTTATAATTTAAATTCATAAATATTTAAATATGCCAAAGAAATCAGAAAAAAATAAAATGGAGGTAAAAAAAAGTATTACTGCTAAAACAAAGAAAGCTAAAAAAGTTGACAGTTATGGTGCTGATCAAATAACAGTATTGGAAGGTTTGGAACCAGTTAGAAAACGACCAGGAATGTATATTGGTAATACCGCCAAAGAAGGTTTGCATCATATGATTTGGGAGGTAGTTGACAATGCTATTGATGAAGCTATGGCTGGATTTTGTGATAAAGTAGTGGTTACTTTATTACCAGGTGGTAGTGCTTCAGTAGAAGATAATGGTCGAGGGATACCAGTGGAAAAACATAAAATAACAAAATTATCAGCCTTAGAAACAGTTATGACTAAATTGCATGCTGGTGGTAAATTTGGAGAAGGTGGTTATAAAGTTTCTGGTGGTCTGCATGGAGTAGGGGTATCAGTAGTAAATGCATTATCAATTTATACTAAAGCGGAAATTGAACGTGATGGTAAAATATGGGTTCAGGAATATGAACGTGGTAAAGCCAAAGCAAAATTGAAATCAGTTGGTGTGGCTAAAAAAACAAGTTCAACCATAACTTTTCAACCAGATCCAGAAATATTTACGGTTTTAGATTTTGATTTAAAGTATGTTATTGATCATCTTCGGCAACAGGCATATTTGACAAAAAAGGTTGCGATTATGATTATTGATGAGAGGATAAAAGAAAAAAAATCTGCTTATACTTTTTATTTTGAAGGAGGAATAGCATCTTATGTTCGTCATTTAAATAGAAATAAACAAGCTAAACATGATAAAGTTTTTTATGTAGATAAGACTCAAGATGATGTTCAAGTTGAAATTGCCTTTCAATATGCTGATGAATACAATGAAACTGCTATTAGTTTTGCTAATAATATTTATACTGTAGAAGGAGGGATGCATTTAACTGGCTTTAAAACGGCTTTGACAAGAGTATTGAACAAATATGCCAAAGATAAGGAAATTATTAAAGATAAGGATGATAATTTGACTAATGACGATGTGCGGGAGGGTTTAACAGCTATTATTTCAGTAAAATTAAAAGATCCGCAATTTGAAGGTCAGACTAAAGCTAAATTGGGTAATGCGGAAGTTAAGCCAATAGTAGAAAATATATTATCTGATGAATTGAAAATATTTTTAGAAGAAAATCCTCGGGATGCTGAAGGAATAATTGGTAAGTGTTTATTAGCACAAAAAGCCAGAACTGCTGCTAGAATTGCCAGAGATTCAGTTTTAAGAAAAGGAGCGTTTGATGGATTGACTTTGCCTGGTAAACTATCTGATTGTTCTTCTAGAAATTCAGATGATACAGAAATATATATTGTTGAGGGTGATTCTGCGGGAGGTAGTGCTAAGCAGGGAAGAGATAGGACATTTCAAGCAATTTTACCATTGCGGGGTAAAATTTTAAATGTAGAGAAAACACGTTTAGATAGAATGCTTGGTAACAATGAAATTAAATCATTAGTTATTGCTCTCGGTACTAATATTGGGGAGAAGTTTAATATTGAAGAATTACGATATGATAAAGTTATTATTATGACTGATGCTGATGTTGATGGTGCTCATATTAGAACATTGTTATTGACTTTGTTTTATCGATATTTCCCTGAATTGATTACCAAGGGACATGTTTACATTGCTCAACCACCATTGTATAAATTACAAAAAGGTAAAGAGTCGCATTATGCTTATACTGAAACTGAAAAAGAAAATATTTTGAAAGATATATTTAAAATAAAAGGTGAAGAACCAGAAACAGTGGTAGAAAATAAAGACGAAGAAGATGATTCTGATAAGACTAAATCAGTCGGGGTGAATATTCAGCGTTATAAAGGTCTTGGTGAAATGAATCCAGGTCAGTTATGGGAAACTACTATGGATCCAGGAAATAGGATTTTATTGCAAGTTAATATTGAAGATGCTGCTAAAGCTGATGAAACTTTTTCTATATTGATGGGTAGTGATGTTGCGCCTCGTAAAAAATTTATTTCTACTCACGCAAAATCTGTAAAAAATCTTGATATATAATAATTTAGTTTTTAGGTATTAGGTTGTAGTGATTAGAAAATATTGAAACATAATAGTCATTCATTTAATCTCTAACACCTATAAACTAACAACTAAAACCTAAACCAATGGCAGTAAAATCAATCAAAACTAAAGATTTAGTGTGGCACAATATTTCTGAACTGGATCAGGAGTCTTTACATTGGTTGAAAAAGGAATATAAATTTCATCCATTGAATATTAATGATTGTCAAGGAGAAAATGAACATCCAAAAATAGATTATTATAAGGATAATTTTTTTATTGTTTTACATTTTCCAGATATAGATAAAAAAAGAGGAATTGTTTATACTCATGAGATTGATATTTTTGTTGGTGAAAAATATTTGATTACTATTCATAAGCAAAAAGACAAAACATTGAATAATATTTTTTATCGACTGACAACAAATTTATCAGCTAGATATGCATGTATGAATGAGGGCACAGGAGTGCTGTTGTATAAAATATTAGATGAGATGTGTAAGAAATTTACAGTAAGTACTCAGCATATTTATGTAAAAATAGATCAAACAGAAAGAAAAATTTTTGAAGATGAGAGCACAGCTTCTATTCAAACTTTAGCCGATATTAGGAGAATGGTTTTAAAATTGAGGTTGATTTTGAATCCACAAAGAATTTTAATCAGTTCACTTTTAAAATTGAATGTTAAGTTTTTTTCCAAAGAAATGGAATTATATTTTGATGATATTAGAGATTATTTAGAAAAAATGTGGGCTATTGCTGACAATCAAAAAGATTTGGTTGACGGTTTATATGAGACCAATGAATCAATGTTATCACATAGGACAAATAGAGTGATTAAAATTCTTACTATATTCTCAGTTTCTATGCTGCCTTTGACATTACTTACTGGAGTATATGGCATGAACATATCCCTGCCATATGATCATAGCCCATTTATTGTTTGGTCTATTTTTGGTTTTTTGATGTTAATAATTGTTGGTATAGTATTTTATTTTAAAAATAAAGATTTAATATGAGTTATTAATTGATTTTTGTATGATTATTTAGATAGTTATTGCATATATTAAAATAATTTGTTATACTAGGTAAAGGAATAAAAAACCCCGCAGTTAAGGGGTTTTAAAATACCCAAAATTCGCTAATATTAAGTAAAATTTATCATATGACAAATAAATTAATACAATATTTTATAGATTCCAAGGCAGAATTAAAAAAAGTAACTTGGCCGACAAAGAAAGAAGCAGTCAGAGCTTCATTATTGGTAATATCGATTTCTTTGTTAACCGCATTATTTTTAGGTTTTGTTGACATTCTTTTAAATAAAGGTCTGGAGAGGATTCTATATTCATAAAGATAATTAGAATAATATGTCTAAACAAAATGTAAATGTTGGTCGCAGATGGTATGTGCTTCATACCTATTCAGGTTATGAAGAGAATGTGTCTAGAAATCTTAAACAAAGAATAGAATCAATGGATATGGAGGATAAGATTTTTGATATAATGATACCAACAGAAACAAAAATTAAGATTAAAAACGGTAAAAGGAAAACGGTTAGGGAGAAGATTTTTCCAGGTTATGTAATGGTTAATATGGTGGTAACTGATGATTCGTGGTATGTTGTTAGAAATACTCCAAATGTGACCGGATTTATTGGTACTGGTAATATTCCAACTCCGATTGCGGAAACAGAGATTAAAGATTTGAAGAAACGAATGGGGGTTGAAGAACCTAAATATAAAATTGATGTTACAGTTGATACGGCAATAAGAATTACTGACGGACCTTTCAAAGATTATGAAGGTAAGGTAGCAGAAGTTGATGAAGCTAGAGGTAAAGTTAAAGTATTGGTTTCTATTTTTGGAAGAGAGACTCCGGTTGAGTTGGATTTTCTTCAAATTAAAAAACTTTGAATATGAAGGAAATAAATTCAGAACCAGGATTTAATAGTGGTAATATGGTCTCAAAAAATAAAGTTTTATTAGATTCATGTTCTTATAATGATAATGAGGTAATCCCAGAATCTTGGGAGATTGATAAGATGTTATTTTTGATCGGTCGTATTGATGAGTTTTCCGATAAAGATATTGAAAAATATATAAATTCATTGGATTCTGAAAAACGCAAGCTTTTTGATGGATTTGAGATAAGTAAAGATATATTACTTAAGTTAGTGTTGTATATTAGTTTAAACGAAGAGGAAAAAAATTTTATCAATAGTTATGCAAAGAGATTTTCAAATAAAAAAGGTGATACATTTGCGCTCCATCGTTGGGAGAAGACGATTTTATTATATGATAAATTGAATAGTGATTATTATATTAAAAAGTTGAAAGGATTAGAAGAAGATAGTTAATAAATATATTTAAATTATAGATACCTTCAAATAGGGAGCTTCTTATCTGTAAAAGAAAGGAATTAATATGGCAAAACAAGTTAAAGTATTAATAAAATTACAAATCCAAGCCGGTCAAGCTAATCCAGCGCCTCCAGTAGGTCCTGCGCTTGGTCAGCATGGTGTTAATATTCAGGATTTTTGTACTAAATTCAATGATTTAACCAAGGATAAGATGGGTAATTTATTGCCAGTGGTAATAACGGTGTATGAAGACAGAAGTTTTGATTTTATCGTTAAGACCCCGCCAGCAGCTGAACTATTGAAAAAGGCGGCAGGAATTAAAAAAGGGTCAGGTAGTCCATTGAAAGACAAGATTGCTACAGTTACCATGGCTCAGGTTGAAGAAATTGCTAAAGAAAAAATGCCCGATTTAAATGCTAAAGATTTACCCGGGGCAGTAAATATTATCAAAGGTACTGCCAGACAAATGGGTATTGTTGTTAAATAATAATTAATTAGTGGGAGATTAATATTAATATCGTTTGTACCACAAAAAATTTATGAAAAGAGGAAAAAAATACCGAGAGGTACAAAAATTAGTAAATAATGAAAAAGTTTATGAACTGGAATCTGCTTGTGAATTGGCAGTCAAAACCTCTGTGACAAAATTTGATAGTACAGTGGAAATGCATGTTTTACTCGGAATTGATACCAAAAAGAGTGAACAACAAATAAGAGGCACGGTTGTTTTACCTCACGGCACTGGAAAAACCAAAAAAGTTGCAGTTTTTGCTGAAGGCAAGGATGCTGAAGAAGCAAAGAAAGCTGGAGCTTATTTGGTTGGTAGTACAGAGTTGATTGATGAAATAAAAAAAACTGGTAAAGTTGATTTTGATATAGCAGTCGCTACTCCAGGAATGATGAAAGATTTAGCCAAAGTAGCTAGAGTGCTTGGACCAAAAGGTTTGATGCCAAATCCAAAAACTGACACTGTGACGAAAGATGTTGTAAAAGCTTTGCATGATTTAGCTGGAGGCAAAGTAGCTTTTAAAAATGACAAAGGCGGAAGTATTCATTTAGGAATTGGTAAAGTTAGTTTTGGAGTTGATAAGATAAAAGAAAATTTTTTGGCAGTTTTTGATGAAATCAAAAAATTAAAGCCAGAAGAAATGAAAGGAACATATTTAAAATCAGTTATATTGACTACTAGTATGGGTCCAGGAATTAAAGTAAAAATATAAAATTAAACATATATAAAAATAACCCCGCGTCTTACGGGGTTATTTTTTTGACAATAATTGTCAATAATACTATGCTGATAATTTTATTAAGTATTTTTTTTATTGTTACTTTCTTGGCGGCAAGAAAGTAACAAAGAAGCCGCAACTATTATTACGCTCAGGAAAAATGAAAGTTTATTCCCTAAAGCCTTGAAACCACTTCGTTTTAGTCAAGACTTTTTAACGCTCATAAACTTTCATTTTTCATTTTCGCTTCATAAAAGGTTGATTTTCAGTAGAGTTGAACAAACGAATATTAATTGTAATTGGGGGATTTATTATTAGATTAATAAAAATTTTAAAGTTTTCTAATTACTAAAAACTAACAACTAGAACCTAAGAACGATTTGCAAAATACCAGAAAAATAGCTAAAATATAACAAAGATTAACATAAAAAAATGCCAGATAAAATAACAAATAAACAAAATTTAAGTTGGGATGAGTATTTTATGGGTTTAGCAATTTTTACTTCTTTTCGCAGTAAAGATCCTAGTTCAAAAGTCGGAGCAGTAATTGTTGATGAAAATAATCATATTGTTGGAACTGGCTATAATGGATTTGTGGCTGGTATTGACGAGTCCAAATTTTCATGGGATAGAGAGGGTGATTTTTTGAGTACAAAATATCCATATGTAGTTCATGCTGAAGCTAATGCGATTTTGAATAGTACTAAAACAGATTTGAGTAAATGCCGTGTGTATGTCACTTTAGCGACTTGCAATGAATGCGCTAAACTATTGGCTCAGAAAGGTATAAAAAAAATATATTATTTGCTGGATAAGTATCCAGAGGTAGAAACTTTTTTGGCTGCTAGAAGAATTTTTGATATTAAAAAAATAGAGTATAAACAATTTGAGATGGATAATTTGTATGGGATATTAGATAAATTTAAGAATTATTATCCAGAAAATATAAAATAATATGACCCTGCAACCACCATCATTCTGGCAATTTTACGCTCGAGGAACTATGATTTCTGGGTTAGTTTTATTACCGATTATGTTATTGAGGAATTTTTTAGAATCTTTAGCTTTGCCATTTTTATATGTCGTGGTTGAGGTAATTGATGTTTTATTTTCTTTCGGTTATATGGCAGTTGGGATACTATGTAAATCTAGCGGTATTTGCTTGATGGATGGATTAAGTATAGCGGAACGATCATTGTTTGCGTATTTTGTTTCAATTTTAATTTTTGGATTTGTGATTGGTTTGTATTTAGCGCAAATTTGGCGACCCAAAAGTGCCAGAATATCGAAACCAGATGTCAAAAAAGATGATTTTTATAAGTATTAATTGATTTTTTGAATTATGATTATAGTTGCTACAATTTCAAAAAATTCATATGCCCCAGAAAAAATTAAAGAGATAATTATAGCTGGGGCTGATTTTTTACGTTTTAATTTTTCACATGGGACACCTAAAGAGAATGTTAAAAAAATTCAAATCGCTAGACAAGTAATTTCAGAATTAAATACAGATACAAAAATTATTGCTGATTTACCTGGAGCCAAGGTTCGACTCGGTACTTTTTTAGAAAAAATTATTGAAGTAAATAAAGGGGATGAATATATTTTTCGATCAGAAATTCAAAATAAAGAACAAAGTGTTAAGGAAGGTATTCCAGTAAATTTTGAAAATTTGGGTAATTATGTAAAAGAGGGACAGATTATACCGCTAGCTGATGGTGAAATTGCTTTTAAGGTAATAAAAATTATTGACAATAGTGCAATTTTGATGAAAGCTTTAGTCTGCGGACAGCTCAAGAGTTTAAAAGGAATACATTTGGGGCATGTCATAGATGAATTAGATCATTGTACTGAGATTACTAGATCTGCCATTAAGGTGTTGCCAGAAATAAAACCAGAATATGTAGCATTTTCTTTTGTTAATTCAAGCTCAATTTTAAATGAATATAAAAGTTTATTAAGTGAAGTTATTACTCAAACTTGGCAGCCTGAGATTATTTCCAAATTGGAATCTCTGCAGGCAATTGAAAAGTTAGATGAAATTATTGATACAACTGATTGGATAATGGTAGCTCGAGGAGATTTAGGATTAAACATTCCTTTAGATCAAGTTGGGTTAGTTCAAAAACAAATGGTTAAAAGAACAAAAGAGAAAGGAAAAAAGTCTATTGTGGCAACGCAAATTTTAGAAAGCAGTATTGATCATTATATTCCTAAACGATCTGACATACTTGATTTGACTAATATAGTATTAGATGGAGCTGATGGTATTATGCTTTGTCAGGAAACAGGTTTAGGGTCTAACCCAGGAAGATCAGTGGCGATTGCCAAAGATATTATCAGTACAGTGGCTAATATTTAACCGTTTTAATATATGAAACAAAGATTAATAATCGGTGTGGTAGGATTATTAAGGTCTGGTAAAGATACTATAGCTGATTTTTTGGTTGAGCAAGAAGAATTTATTCACCATTCTTTGTCAGATTTATTGCGTGATGAAACTGCTAAAAGAGGTTTACCTCAAACTCGGGATAATTGGCAGGCTATTGGTAATGAGATTAGAGAGGAATATGGAATTGGTGAGTTATCTTTGAGATTGCTTGAGAAAATTGAGGTTAATAACGAAACTAAAGTAGTAGTAAGTAGTTTGCGAAATCCCGGTGAGATCGAAGCTTTTCGCGGGGCTACTAATCAATTTCATCTTGTAGCTATTGAAGCGCCAACCGAGATGCGTTATAAGCGCGCTAAGGATGTTGGTAATTTGGCTGATAATGTTTCTTTTGAGGAATTTCAGGCTCAAGAAGCTAAAGAGATGGCGATATCTGGATCAGGGCAACAATTAGGAGTATGTATGTCTATGGCTGATTACAAAATAGTTAATGATAGTAGCCTTAATAATTTATATAAACAAATGGAAAATATATTATTAAATATTGAAAAATAAAATAATGGAAATTACTACTTTAGAAATTATTGGTCGTTTAGTTTTAGCTCTAATTTTAGGAGCAATCATTGGCATCCAACGAGAAAAAGCGCACACCCCAGCTGGACTTAGAACTCATATGTTAGTAGCGTTGGGATCTACAGTGTTTACAATTATTTCATATATGGTGCTTAATATGGAAGAGGGAGTGGATATTACTAGAATTTCAGCTGGGATAGTGACGGGAATAGGATTTTTAGGGGCTGGCACTATCATTAGGCATAAGGACCATATCAGAGGTCTTTCAACTGCGGCTTCTATTTGGACTGCTGCTGCTATTGGCATGGCGGTTGGGTATGGATTTTATATAATTGCTATTGTAGCGGCTTTTTTGGCTCTAGTAGTGCTTTTATTGGAAAAGCCAGAAAGAAAATTAATTAAATAAATAATAATGAAAGTTAAAATAAAAAGAATTGATAAAAGTTTGCCATTGCCAAAGTATGAGACAGAAGGTGCTTGCGGGTTTGATTTGGTAGTTAGAGAAGATGCAGTTGTGCCATCGCATTTACCAGTAGCATTAACTACCAATGTGATAGTAGAGGTGCCGAAAGGGTATATGCTGGCTGTAATGGCTAGATCTTCAACAGTCAAGAAGACTGGTTTAATAGTTCCGCATGGCTTTGGGGTTTTAGATCAGGATTATCATGGACCAGAGGATGAATGTTTACTGGTTGTATACAATCCGACCGACAAGCCGATTGCAGTAAAGCGTGGAGATCGGCTTGGACAAGGATTATTTGTAAGGGAGGATCAGGCTGAATGGGCAGAAGTTGAGGATGATTTGAAAATAGAAAGTAGAGGCGGGTAGGGTACTTCAGGGCGGGTGGGATAGTTAGTTGCGCTTTAATGAAAGAAAACAGTTTCTTTAATATATATTTTTAAACCTTAACCGTCATATTCAA
>DAOUWZ010000030.1 GCA_030666865.1 bacterium
CCCGCAGCAAGCTGACGGGGAATTCTTTTGATTAAAATTACTCATAATTATACCAATCTGAATACTTATTCAAACCAACAGAATTATAAACAAAAAGCAAAGAGGTGTGGTTCTTTTATTACTAAATAATTATACAACAAATCTTACTAAATAACAAAATATTTATATCAATCAAATTCTTTAAAAATTTTCAAAATCTCTTCGGCCATTCTTTGCCAAGAAAATCTTTTGATATTTTCATAGCCAGCGGCAACCAAATCATTCCTAAAATTAACATCAGTTGTAATTTTTTTCAATCCTTCTACAATATCATCAATACTATTAGGATCAAAAAATATAGCTCCTTTATCTAATATCTCTGGGAGGCAAGTTGCATTACTAGATAAAACCGGACAACCAATGCTCATTGCCTCAAGCGGTGGCAAACCGAAGCCCTCAACCTTGGAAGGAAAAATAAAACATTCAGCCCATTTCAATAAAGCTGATAATTCTGGATCACTAACTTTTCCTAATATTAAAATATCTTCGTCACCGGCCACTGACTCCTTTTGCAATCTTTGATAAAAAAAATCCTTTGGTCCAGCCAACACCAATTGATATTTATCAGAAGCATTAAAATCCCGAAAAGCCTTTATCATTAATTCAAGATTCTTATGCGGATAAGCTGCGCCAACATAAAAAAAGTACGGTTTTTTTATTCCAAATCTTTTATTCAAAAAAATATCCTCTATCTTGAAATCAAATTTATCAACGCCCTCATAAATAACATCAATTTTTTTATCATCAATTTTTAAAAATTTTACAATATCACCTTTAGTAAATTCTGTCGGTACTATTATTCTTTTAGCCTGGTGGCAAACTTTTTTTACCAGCCACCTGGCTACTATCATTTTTTTCTTGTATAAAAACTTATTTCTGGTAGTTGCTCTAGTACCTGAATAATGCGTCATGGTCAAATCATGAATAGTAACGACAAAATCTTTCTTATAAAAAACTGGTGCATTAAAATTTAAAAAATGCACTAAATCAAACTTATATTTATTCAAAACCTTTAAAAATAAAATTTGTTCGGAAAAAGTATACCAAAGGATATTAACTTTGACTTTCTGAAAATTACTGCTACTAGGATTGAACAAATCAAAATTATCAGCATTTAAGAAAACAACATACTGATTCTCAGTATCAATCTCCTGTAAATATTGCAGATATTTCTCAATATACCTGCCAATCCCTCTATTCTTTTGGGCGCCATACATCCGCGCGTCAATGCCAATTTTCATAATTTATTAAATATTTCTAACATTTGCTTAGCAGTACTCTGCCATTGAAACTTCTTGATTCTGATAAATCCATTGTCAATCAATTCATTTTTTAATTCACTATCAGTTAATATTCGTTCGATTGCATATTTTATTTGACCTCTATTATACGGATCTACTAATAATCCAGCATCACCGATAACCTCAGGTAAGGACGAAGAATTACTACTAATCACTGGACAACCCATGCTCATGGCCTCCAACGGTGGCAAACCAAAACCTTCATAAAATGATGGATATAAAAATAAACTGGCCAATTTATAAAAATAATACTTTTCATCTTCTGGTATATAACCAAAATAACTGATTTTATCATCTTGTTTTACCACCTGAATTATTTTTTTATAATATTTATTATGCCACCCCTCTCCACCTGCCAAAACTAAATGCAAATCACTAAAATCATCTTTAATCTCTTGCCAAGATTTGATTATTGATTCAATATTTTTTCTCGGTTCAATATCACCAATATAAAAAACAAATTTTTCTGGCAAGGAATATTTATTCTTCACATCTTTCAATTTTTGTTCATCAATATCAATATTATCTATAACGCCAAGATGTGTAACCATAATTTTATTTTCGACATTTGGATATAACCTAGTCAAATCTGATTTAGTATATTCAGAAACACTTATAATTTTATCTGCCTCTAGATACAACTTGTCTATTTTTATAAATTTATGCCATAACTTCCCTTTCCAAGAATAAAGCCTGGGCAAAACTTTAAAAGTAAGATCGTGGCAAGTTATAATTTTTTTAACTTCATGTGACCAAGATATAAAATTATTCCCAGGCGCCCAAAAAATATCAATATCATTTTTTATAAATTTATCCAGAGATGGCCAGCCGAAAATCCAAATAAAAATATTTAACAATTTATTTGGTACATTCCTTTTAACAAATTTTACATTTGCCTGATCAAAATCCAGTAAATCCAAGTCAAAATTTTTGAAATTATTATAAAACAAAAAATAATTATTTTTTTTATCCATTTCAAATAATTCACACAAAATATATTCTGTATATCTACCAATACCAGAACGATTTCTTTCCATTAAACAACGAATGTCAATGCCAATATTCATACCCAGTAATCAATTAATTTTATTATAACAAGTCTAATAGACAAAACCACCCACTTGAAGATCCCATAATTTTTTATAAATACCTT
Organism: bacterium; assembly: GCA_030666865.1. Taxonomy (GTDB): domain Bacteria; phylum Patescibacteriota; class Patescibacteriia; order S139-126; family S139-126; genus DAOUWZ01. Next base: position 2,494 of record DAOUWZ010000030.1, read on the forward strand.
CTTTATTTTCCAATAATTCTTGATGATTGCCCGTTTCAATAATACAGCCATTTTCTAAAACAATGATTCTGTCCATTTTCATTATAGTTGAAAGCCGGTGAGCGATAACAATAACAGTTTTGCCTTTCATTAATTTGCTCAGCGCATCCTGAATCATCAACTCTGAATGAGAATCCAAACTGCTAGTAGCTTCATCTAAAACTAAAATCGGCGCATTTTTTAGTATTGCCCGAGCTATCGCTACTCGTTGACGTTCGCCACCTGATAATTTTATTCCTCGCTCACCCACGTAAGTTTGATATCCATCAGGTAATTTATGAATGAATTCATCACAATGAGCCAATCTAGCCGCCGTTTTTACTTCCTCATCAGTAGCTTGTCTTTTGCCATAACGAATATTCTCCATTAGAGTACGATGAAATAAAATCGGATCTTGAGGAACAAAACCAATACTTTCTCTAAGTGAATCTTGTTTAACATCAATAATATTTTGCCCATCAATCAATATCTTACCTGATTGCAAATCAAAATAGCGAAATAAAATTGCGGTCAGGGTTGATTTACCAGCCCCAGAAGGCCCGACAATACCAACTTTTTCACCATGTTTTATTGTTAAATTAAAATTACTGATTATATCTCTGGTTTTAGTATAAGTAAAATTAACATGTTTGAATTCTATTCCAGCGCTACTCACCACTAATCTTTTTGCCCCTGGCTTATCCTTAACTTCATGAGGAGTACTCAAAATTTCTACCATTTCTTCAGCATCAGCTAAATTTTCATACATATCGCGAATTATTCTGCCAAAACCCCATAATCTCATAAACAACCTAATAACATAAGCCTGGATTAAAACAAAATCTCCAATACTCAGCAAACCTTGCTGCCAAAACTTTATGGCATAGTAAAAAATTATAAATTCCAGCAATGCCATAAAAATATGCTGAATTGCATTCACAACCTCTGCCAATCCCCAAGTAAAACGATGTAATCTGAATTGTTTATCTGTCAACTCTTTAAATTTTTTGAATTCAAAACTAAAAGCGGAAAATATTTTTACATTAATATTATTGGTAATAGTATCAGCCAACCTCCCTGTTACTTCTGAATCAATAGCTGCCCTTTTTATATCATATTTTAATTTGAAAACTGAAAACAAATACATCAACATCATGTAAATCAAAGTCCAAACTAATAAAATAATGCTTATAGTTTTATTATGCAAAAATAAAACTATTAAAATAAAAATTAATTGCAAAAATAAAGGAGTTAAATCCCAAATTACCCTATCACTTATTCGCTCAAACGCTCTTACCAATCTATTAACCTTTCTCACTAAAGCGCCGACAAATTTATTTATAAAAAAACGATAAGAATGATTATGTAAATACGAAAAACAGGTATTATTCAAATTAGCCATCATTTTTGGCTGTACATGATTATTTGTAAAACCCGCTATCCGCCAAAATACCCAACTTATCATTGAAAGAACTAAAACAAATACCACTATTTCTACCAGTTGTTCAGCAACGCCAACTTTTCCAACTGTCAAACTCTCCGATAAAATATCAAAAAATTTCTTATAATATAAAGGAATTACTATTTCAATGACAATAGCAGCTATTACTGCTAAATATATAATTAAGTTTGGCAGCCAATAAGGTTTAATATGCTGCCAAAATATAGAAAATGTTTGTTTAGTTGCTTTCTTCATCAATCTTTATTTGCTACTTTATCATTTTTAATATTATTAAACTCTTGCCAAGATTTTTTTACGAATTCTGATATTTTTTTTCTAAATACCGATGAATCAAATTGACCGGCATGCTCTTTAATTTTTCTGGGGTCAAATTTTTCATGCTCAAATCTAATCACCGTATCAGCTAAAGATTCCCATGTTTGTTCATCAAAGAATTTTCCAGTAATTCCATCAATAATACTCTCTATTGCTCCTCCTGATCTATAGGCAATAACAGGTCTGCCAGCAGCCATAGATTCAACTGCTGTAATGCCAAAATCTTCCTCTTGCGGAAAAATAAAAGCCTTAGCTCTTGAATAATATTTATTTCTGGCTTCATCAGACAAATTACCTAAAAATTCAATATTTGGCTTAGCCATTGCCTTTAAGCTTGCTTCTTCTTCCCCAGCTCCAATAATCTTCAATGGTAGCCCCAATTTGTTAAACGCTTTAACTACCAAATCAACTCTTTTATATGGTCTTAGTCTGGATACAATTAAAAAATAATTATCAATTTCATCACTTATGGCAAACTTACTTGTTTCAACAGGCGGATAAATTACCTCCGCTTCCCGACGATAATATTTTTTAATTCTTCTGGCAACAAAATGCGAGTTAGCTATAAATTTATCTACTCGTTGAGCTGCTGTAAAATCATACATCCTTAAATATGTCAGAAGTGGTGGTAATATTTTTTTTACTATAAAACCATGTCTTAATTCTTCGGTGTAAGTATGAGTATCTGACCAAAGATATCTAGTTGGGGTATGACAATAACAAATATGCAAAGCTTCTGGATTTACTATCACTCCCTTAGCAAGACCAGAAACTGACGAGACTACCACATTATAATCTGTAAAATCAAAATTTTCAAAAGCAGCGGGCATTAACGGCAAATACCACTTAAAATGTTTATTTGAGCCAGGAAAATTTTTCAAAAACGACTCATTAATTATCGAATTCCCGAATCGCTTTCCCAAACGCTTTTTATCATAAATCAAAGTATAAATTGGGCTCTTCTCCCAAATCCTTTGCATATTAAACAAAACCAACTCAGCACCGCCTAGTTGGTTGAGATGATCATGTAACAAGGCTATTTTCATAACTTTATCCCTTTCTTACTTAAAACAATCCAAATTGTTTTAAAAATAATTTGAATATCATCTTTAATAGACCAATTTTCAATATAATACAAATCTAACTTTACTTCATCATTAAAAGATAAATTTGATCTTCCAGAAACTTGAGCAAGCCCTGACATTCCTGATTTTATTGATAATAATTTTTTCTGACAATCCTCATATTTTTTCACCTCCTCTGGTTCATGCGGCCTTGGACCGACTAAACTCATTTCGCCTTTCAAAACATTCATCAATTGAGGGACTTCATCTAAACTTGTTTTTCTTAAAAATCTGCCAAATCTTGTAATTCTTGGATCATTTTCATTTTTAAATAATGGACCGTCAGATCTTATATTCATCTTTTTGAATTCCTCACACAAATTTCCATCCTGATCATATTTTAAATTATGAGCATTTTTGATCATAGATCTAAACTTATAGAGTCTAAACTTTTTCCCTTCTTTGCCAACTCGTGTCAACTTTTCAATCACCGGACCTTTTGAATCCAGTTTTATTATTATAGCAATTAATGAATAAAATGGTAAAAATAAAACAAATAAAACGAAACTTAAAATAATATCAAAAATTCTTTTATAAATCCTACCCCATCCGTCAAGTGGCGTTTTTTTGATTTCAATCAAAGGCACTCCTCCTATTGATCTAATATCAACATTGCGTGATTGCGCATCAAAAATATCAGCAACATATTTAAAACTCATATGACTGCTATTGGAAAAATTCAACATTTCTGATCTTTCATCCTTAGTAAACTTAGTATCTGCCAAAATCATTTCATCAATTTTAGTTTCAGCCATCAAACTATTAATTCTATCTTCGTCAAAATCATTTATTCTTTCAATAATTCTATAACCAAGAGCTGGTTGTTTGTAAAAAATTGATGATAAATCATCAGTCATTTTACCGCTACCGATTAAAATTACTTTAGTAATTCCCCAATCTTTGGATAATAATAACCTTCTAATATATCTCAATGCAATTCTAGCAATACTTACATAAAATATTGAGAATATCCATGCTACTAGAATTATAAAACGAGAATCAAAAAATTCTCTTTGCCAGAATATATATACTATTATCAACATTAAACCAGTCGAACAAGCAAAAACAATTCTTGATAATTCATCAATAATTTTCTTATGGAAAGTAATGGTATATAAACCTTGCAAGGCAAAAACAAAAAGCCAAACAAATGAAATAAATAAAACCAGTTTGAGATAATTGTTATAATCAAGATTAAAAATAACTGGTCTCATTTCTTGTATCCACTCGGAATAACGCAAAACAAACGCAGTAATACCTGCCAAAACTAACATTATATAGTCAACTGGCACGGAAACGGCTGAAAATATTAATTCCGCTTTTTTCATAACTAATTTATTTATAATTTATTAACTAAATTATAGCTAATTTAAAGGTATTTTTCAACAAAAATACTATCCCTTAAGGACAGTATTTTTGATAAAGCCAAATTGAGTCTATAAGCCGAATTCTGTATCCCGCGGTCGCGGGATGATGATCATCTATCTGGGATGTACATTACTGCACATCTCTAGCTACCTACCAAATTTGGTATTGCACCAACTAGAAGTTTACCTCTCCCCCGATATCACCATCGGGGCGCGTAAAATCATTATTTTACGATTTCACCCTTATCCCGCCAAGGCGGAAAGGAATATTTTCTGTTGCACTTGTCCTCACTATACCGTCACCGATATGGTGGGTCGGAGTTACCGACTAGCTACCCTGCTCACTGCTCCGCAGTGGAAATCCGAAACTCTAAATAATAAACACTAAACAAATAATAAATTTTAAATCCAAATAGCTAAATATGTTTTAAATTTCTGTAATTTGGATTTTTGTATTGTTTAGAATTTCGATATTCGAATTTCGTGCTTCCATTGCGAAGCAATGGCTCTGCTTGGGTCAAGTATGGTGTTCGGACTTTCCTCCCTTTACAATATAAAGAGCGACCATCCGACTCATTCAGCAATCAAATGATATCATAAAATAGATGAATGTCAAGCTTATTAATAGTTTATAGTTTTTAGGTTATAGGTTCTAAAATAAAAACCCCCGGCAGAACAAATCTACCGGGGTGAATAAATTGACTAGGAACTATTGCAGAGGGCACTGCTCGTCAGTCAGTTCAAGTGTAAACCACTTCGGAGTTAAATACGAACGAGAAGGATCAAACTGACGACGGTATTTGATTTTAATAGCTTTCCAAAGATAATCTTCTTGAGTTGATTTATAAAACTATTAAAAAAATACTACTGTGTTTTTTTACTATAAGTCAAAGAAATAATACTACCATCATCATCTTCTGAAGATGAAATCGTTACAGAAAAAACATCACCATCTTTAGTGAAACTTCCTCTCCACACTTCTTTCGCTTCTATTACTGACCCTTCAACCCAATCTAGCTTAATCAATTCTTTTTTATACCATTCTTTGATTTCGGTTGAATCATCATCTGATTTTATATTCAAACTCATACCTTCGCCAATTTGCATAGACATAACTATTTCACCTTTATACAAAGGAACATCTTTCGGCCAATCAGACGGAACTTTATTTTGACCAACGCTTACTTTATCACCAGTCTCTTTATCTTTAAATGTCATTTGTTCTCCTCCTTCTTTGATGTCAATATCCATACTATTCCCAGCGCCTCTTTCCCAAGCCTTTTCTGCCGCTTTCTCTTGAATGCTTTTACAGCCAGTTAATGCCAAAGCAAAAACGGGCAATAAAACAAAAATTAAAATCTTTTTTTTCATTTTTTTACAATTTAATAATTAATTATTTAAATATTGTCATCAATAGCTAAATTTACCAATCTATCAGCCATTTTATTTTGCTCACGCGGTATATGAGTGTAAGTTATTTTGGAAAAAGACTGTGATAAATTCCATATTTTTACAAACAATTTAGCTAATTCAGAATTTTTGATTTTATAATTTTGCTTAACCTGCTCAACCACCAATTCACTATCCAAAAAACAATCAATCTCATCTGCTCCCAATTCTTTAGCTCTCTCTAAAGCCAAAATTAAAGCCTGATATTCTGCTTGGTTATTAGTTTTTTCACCAATATATTCTTTGTCTTGTAAAATAATATTGCCTCGGGCATCCTCAATCACTACTCCAATGCCAGCTGGACCTGGGTTTCCTCTAGCTCCACCATCAGTATAAATAATAAACTTTTTCATTCAATTAAATTTAGTATTTAATATTAAACTAATTACGCAACAAGCTTATTATAGCACGCTGTATTATTTACTTAAACTTTCTTTCAAATCAACAATCTTTAATTGCAATTCCCGATTGCCATTCCACTCATTTACACCTATTTCATAAACTACATCTACCCTATCTCCCATTTGCAAATCTTTCCATTTTTCTCCCAATCCAAAACCAATTGTCTTTCTGACTAATCCAGCTTCATCTCCTATCATCAATCTTAAATGTTGCTTATTATCACCTACAAAATCCAATCCTAACACTTGTAAATTTTTTGATAAAAAAACTGGCTGAGGATTTTTCTCTCCAAAAGGTTCAAATTTTTTAGTTTCCTCCAATAATCTCCAATCAATATCAGACAAAGTTACCTCGGCATCAATAAATAATTCTAAAACTAAATCTTCTTGTTTAATATTTTGCGCCTCATTCTTCAAACCTTTATCAAAATCTTCAATATATTTTTTATCTTTCAAGGTAAATCCACACGCCCCAGCATGACCGCCAAAACGTTTAAGATATCCGGTTTGCTTAGAGGTAGCTTCAATAACACTAAAATTTGGTATGGAACGAGCTGAACCTTTTATTTCACCTTGATTTTCAGTCAAAATAAAAACTGGTCGATTGTTGCGATCAGCCAATCTCCCCGCAATTAATCCCACCAAACCTAAATCCCAATTTTTCTCAAAAACAAATAATAATTTTTCTTCATTTGCTAATTGTTCTTTAATCATTTCATTCGCCTGCTTTACATAGGTCTCTGTCAGTTGTTGTCTGGTAATATTAGCTTTATTTAAGTCATTAGCATATTTTTCCGCCTCAGTCTGATTATCTGCCACCAATAATGTATAAGCAGTATTAGCGTGGTCAATTCTACCAGCTGCATTCAATCTTGGTCCAATAACAAAACCTAAATGCCAGGTTTCAATACTGCCAGGTTTCAATCCAGCTATTTTCATTAATTCCAACAATCCCAATCTCTTAGTTTTATTCAAAACCAGCATTCCATATTTTACCAAAGTATGATTTTCACCAATCAATGGCATCACATCTGCTACCGTGGCAATCGCCACTAAATCAAGTAACCATTTTTCTTGTCCAGGTTTAACCAACTGTTTCTTTTTGTTTTCTTCAGACAATATCATCCCCTGAACCAATTTAAATGCCATTCCCACGCCAGCTAAATTGGCAAAAGGATAATCATCATTTTTGTTTGTACAATTCAAAAAAGCAAATGCTGGCAATTCATGGTCGCCAACTTGGTGATGGTCAGTTATTATTACATCAATTCCACTAGTTTGTGCTTTTTTGATTTCTTCAACATTAGTACTACCACAATCTACAGTGATTATCAAATCTACTTTTTGGGCAATAAAACTATCTATACTATCAATATTCAAGCCATAACCTTCAGTTTCTCGGTGAGGAATATATATTTCAACATCAAAATTTAACATTTTGAAAAAATCCACCAACAGTGCGGTGGAACAAACACCGTCGGCGTCATAATCACCATAAACTAAGACCTTTTCCTTTTTTTCTATTGCTTGCCAAATCCTGGTAACTGCTTTCTTCATATCTTTAAATAAATACGGATCATGCAAATCTTTGGAATAATCAGGATACAAAAACTCATTCACTTTCTCTTGTGAATCGATTCCTCGGCTATATAGTAATTGAGTAATAATTGGATGAATTTCTGGAAATTTCTCTTTAAAATCATCACCAACCTTATCCTTCAACTTCCAAATTTTATCTTTTTTTCCATTCGCCATAGAACTATCTTATCAAATTTTATCGCATTATGCTAATTATAAACAAAATTTACGAACTTATTCGTAAATATCATGATCTCCTACAGCATGAAAATATATTTTATTTTTATCTTTAGAAAATTCAAAAATTATTCTGTATTTATAACCAATAGAAAAAGATAAAAATCCATTTAATTTCCCTTTTAATTTATGAGTTTTTAATTTTGGATCAAAGGGGTCTTTTCGAAAAATAATTTCTTGTTCTTCGGCAATATCTTTTATTTTAATAGGTAATTTTTTATACTCTCGAACAAATTTTGGACTATAAATTATTTCCATAAATCAAAATTATCTTAAATTTTTCAAAGATTTTAAAACCCTACCTTTGCCAGAATTTATTTCTAACCTACTTTCATTTAAATCAGATAATAATTTTCCTTTTTGCCAATCTCTTAGTAAATCTCTAAAAAATTCACTGGTTGAAGAATAATCACCGGACTTTACTGCCTTTTTAACAGTTCTAGCCATGGGAGAAGGTAAAGAGATGTTAATTATTTGTCGCATATTATTAATATTAATTGTAACAATTTGTATTACAATATTATCATGAGCTAACGATTTTGTCAAATATCAAATTTATTTTATAAAAAATACCTTAAACAATATCATATTTTAACTTATATTTTAGTACCAACTATAGTTGGTACCATAGTTGGTACTATTTTATAAAGACTCTATCCACAATAAGAATTGTTGATGCATTGAATTTAATTCTTCCCAACGCTTTTTTTCATCTTCGTCATCGCGATATTTTCTTTCATAATTTAATTTTACATCAATCTTTTCAGCGAGTCGCGCCAATTTATCTACATCCCCTGTTTCAATTGCCTGAATATGCTCATCACGAATTGGCTGTAAAAACTCTTGATCAAATTCTTTATCTTTTTCATTCACATAAACTACATTAACATAATAAATTATCCCCGCAGCAAGCTGACGGGGTATTAGCCGTCACACCACAGTTAGTTTAATAATGTTAATTAATCGTTATTAATACATCCTACTCCCTTATTCTTTATAAATTTCTATTTGCCACACTGTCATTCCTGCG
>DAOUWZ010000040.1 GCA_030666865.1 bacterium
GTTAAACATCAACATAAACATAGTGAAGTGGATCAACAATCATTATTTGACAAATTAAACTCTTAATTAACCAATAGCCGCTCTGCCGGCATAGCCGGCAAAAACAAAGCCACCGGACCTCAGTCCGGTGGTCGATTACTTAACATTTACATAGTTCGGATCTAGGGTTTCCCCTAAATCGGAACTATGTAATCTCATCTTATAAATTTTCCTACCAGTTTTTCGGCTTCTGAGTAATTTTTGACCCATTTTATTCGGGAGTCTTTTTTAAACCAAGTCATTTGCCGTTTGGCATAATTACGAGTATGTTGTTTTATTTTATCTGTTGCTTGCTCTAGAGTTAACTCTTGATTTAAATACTGAATAATTTCCTGATAGCCAATTCCAGACATACTAGGTGATTCTAACGAGTATTTTTTTAATAATTTTTTTGTTTCCTCAACTAACCCTTCAGTCATCATTTTGTCTACTCGGTTATTAATTCTTCCATACAATTTTGCTCGGGGAATATCTATGCCAATTTGTAAAATATTATAAGGTGATGGTTGTTTTTTGGTATTTTGATAAAACGATCTATTATTAGTCATTGTATATTCCAAGGCCCTGACTATTTTTAGTTTATTTTTTTGATCAATTTTTTGGTAAGTGATTGGATCAAGCTTTTCTAGTTTTGGTAATAATTCCTCAATATTTAATTTTTGTAATTTATTTCTTAGTTCCTGGTCAGTTTTTCCAGTAGGTAATTGGTAGTTATTTATTATTGAAGAAATATATAAGCCAGTACCGCCGACGATAAAAGGAATAGACAGATCGGAATTGGTTCCGTGACCGCGGGATAATATATCATTAGTTGATTTTTGCCAGTCAGCCAGGGTAAATTCCTGATCAGGATTAATAATATCAATTAAGTAGTGGGGAATGTCATCAATATAATATTTTTTTTCGTCTCCCTTTATATTTGATACTTTATACTTAATACTGCCGATAGGCTTAGCTGTGCCAATATTCATTTCTTTATAAACTTGCCGGGAATCAGCGGAAATGATGTAGCTATGTAATTTTTTTGCCAATCGCAAAGACAATTTAGTTTTACCTGAGGCAGTTGGACCTAATATGACGACTAATTTTTTATTATTGACATTTGGCATATTTTATGTTATTATACTTTGATATAAGTAATTTTACAATAAATTGAGGAGATAAAAATGGATAGAAGAAAAAAGATATTTATCGTTAGTGATGATAAAGAGTTTATTGAAAATGCAATAAATTTTTTTCATGAAAATGGTTTTATAGTTTTAAATTTTAAAACCGCGGATCAATGTCAAATAGGTTTAGCCAGGCATCGTACTATTAGGGCAGTAATAATTGATTATCAGGGTGTACATGGACATAACACTTATTATCTTTCTGATAAGAGAACTATTGCAAGTGTTATTGATGGAACAGTAATTGTAATAGCGGGTGAGAATTTTCCGGTTAATACTAATTATAAAAATGTTTATGTCACCGGAAACGGCGCACCCAGAAATTTATTTAAAATTATAAACGAAATTAAATAAAGGAGAAGTAAAATGAAACGGATTTTAATTGTTGAAGATGAAGAAATGGTCAGAGAATTGACCAAATCGTTTGCGGAAAAAATAGGATATCAAGTAATTGAGGCCTTTAATGGTCAAGATGGTTTACAAAAATTTGATCAAGATAATAATTTTGATTTAATTCTTGTTGATATCCTAATGCCAGTGATGGATGGAGTAAAATTTATCATTAAGGTACGGCAAAAATATTCCGGTCCAATTATTGTTATGTCCGCGCATACAGGGAAGTATACAGGAGAGGATATAACCAAGGCCGGGGCGAATTATTTTTTACCCAAGCCATTTAGATTTGAAAATTTTGAAAGCGCAGTTAATTCTGTGCTTGATAAATTTAAATAATACCCGGGAGCAACTGCTCCCTTTTTTTGTCTATATTCATTATCTTTGATGAACATTGTCATTCCTGCGCAGGCAGGAATCTAGAAATAAAAATATTTATTACAAATAGATCCCTGATCCCTCCAATACGGAGGGCAGGCAAGTTAGGGATGTTATTCAACTAATTTTCCATCAAGCGCCCACGGAGTAGCGCTAGTTATTTTTACATCAACAAATTGCCCAATCAATTTTTTATTTCCTTTAAATTGAATATTTTTAAACTCTCGATTTTTGCCTGTTAAGATGTTTTCAGACATCCGATGTCCGGAGCTCCGGACATCGGATGTCTGATTTTTTATATTATCAACTAGCACTTTAGTAGTTTTACCAATAAATTTATTATGATATTTTTTGGCAGTTTTTTTCAAAATTTCAGTCAAATATTTTTCTCGGATTTTTTTTTCTTTTCTAGAAATATCATCTTGGAAAGCCCGAGCAGCTCCAGTGCCAGGGCGCGGGGAATACTGTGATATGTAAGCCATATCATACCCTACTTGTTCCATGAGTCGGGCAGTATCCATAAATTGCTGGTTAGTTTCTCCACAAAAGCCGACGATGATGTCAGTAGATAAAGCAATTTCGGGAATTCTTTGGCGTACTTTTTCTAATCGTTCTAAATAATGTTCAATAGTATAATGTCGATTCATTTTTTTTAATACTTCACTGTTACCTGATTGCACAGGTAAATGTAAATATTCTGCTAAATGTTTTTGTTCAGCCATTACAGCAATCAATTCATCAGACATGTCATAAGGATGGGAAGTAGTAAAACGCAACCAAAAATCGCCATCCCAGGAATTAATTTCATGGAGTAATTCTGGAAATGACATTTCTGTTTTGCCAGCATGGGGACTGCGCAGGTCATTAATATCATTACCGTATGAATTTACATTTTGTCCTAATAAGGTGATTTCTTTATAACCCTTCCTTAGTAAATCTTTAATTTCGGTAAAAATTTCTACAGAAGATCTAGATATTTCCGGACCCCGAGTGTAGGGAACAGCGCAGTAAGAACAAAATTTATTACATCCAGTCATGATCGGCACATAAGCTTTGAAGGTTGATTCATAATTAGGAGCTATTTGCAAATAATTGGTATTAGTATTTTGTTCTATCTTTTTTTTGTTTTCATTTAGTATAGCTGGTAACCCGCTAATATCTTTTATATCAATAATAATATCAAATTTTTTAGCAAGTTTTTTTTGGTCATATTGCAAAACACAACCACTAAGCAGGGTAATTAATGGCTTTTTTTCTTTCCATAAATTCCATTTATGTGCTCGGGAATAAATTCTATCCATTGGCGCTTGCCTGACCGCGCAAGCTAATACGCCTATCAAATCAGCTTCTTTTTCATTATTAGTTTTTTGATAACCAGCTGAATTAAGTATCGTTTCCAAACGCTCTGCATCTGATTCATTCATCTGACACCCCATCACTAATAGATAATATGTAAGTTTTTTTGACATATATACACCTTTGCTTAAATAGTATTCATATAATACCCCGTAGCTCTATGTATAAATTGTTAATCTAATACAGATAGTTAATTTATTTTAAAATTTTTTATTTGAAATTATAAAAGCGAAGGGGTATAAAAAACACGCTTAATATTACGTGTTTGGTATTATATAATATTAGTTGTAGAGTATCAAGTATTAGGTTTGTCACCCTATAGGTGATTTTTCAAAGGGATGATAACGCAGGTAAATTATTAATTAGAACATGACAGTTATTAGGTTTGTATTTAAATTACATTCTCTAATTCGTGCGCCTGCCTGCCTTTGGAGGGAATTAGAGAATAGTTGATACCATAGCTGGTACTATAGTACCAGCTATTTTTGTATTAGGTGAGAGGACTTTTGATATTTTTTAAACTTGGGTTAGTCACCTGGGTATAAATTTGTGTAGTTCTGATATTAGCGTGTCCCAAAAGTTCTTGCACATACCTAACATCAGTTCCATTTTCCAATAGGTGAGTGGCAAATGAGTGTCTTAAACTGTGAAAAGTAGCAGGTTTTTTGATGTCAGTTTTTGCTAGGCTCTTACGAAACATTTTTTGTAGTGATGTTGTTGTTAATTTGCCATTACGATTGGAGTCAAAGACAAAATCATTGGCATTTTTACCAGCAATAATATTTCGTAAATCATTTTGTAGTTTATTGGGTAATATGCTAATTCTATCCTTTCTCCCTTTTGCGTTTTTTATATGTACTACCAATTCGTCAATATCCAAATCAGCAACTTTAAGAGTAATTACTTCACTAACTCGCAGTCCGCAAGCATACCCTAATGAAATCATCAATCTATATTTAGGATTGTCGCAAGCTCCGATTATTTTTTTAATTTCTGTATGGGATAGCACCGTTGGTAATTTTTTACTTCTTTTTGCGAATTTTAGGTTAATTTTTTGTGGATTTTTTAAAACCTCTGAGTAAAAAAATTTTATTGAGTTAAGTGCTAGATTGATTGTTTGTGGTGATTGTTTTTTATTAAGTTTAGCTAATAAAAACGTTTCAATTGCTTTTTGTTTATTTTTGATTTTTTTTCTTTTAGCAAAAATGATATACTCTTTAATATAGAGTAAATAAGCTTTATGCGTTTTAGGGCTATAGTTCCGCAATCGTAGTATTTGTTCGGTTTTATTTAAAATATCATGCATAATTCAATAATAACAAAAGTTTGTATAACATACAAATTATTGATACAATAACAATATAAAGTTTAGATAAAAACCAGTTATTCTAAATTCCGCTTCGCTTCATTTAGAATAACGCGCGCGGATACCTCCGCTGTCATACTCCATTCCGCTCCGCGGAACTTCGTATAACAGCGGATATCCAAAATTTCTTTACGCAAATCCTTCGGGATTTACTTCA
>DAOUWZ010000042.1 GCA_030666865.1 bacterium
AACACCACCTGCTACTGCATCAGCAATAGCAGTATCTAAGTCTTCAAGTACAAATTGTAGTGAGGTGGAAGCAGAGTTGGTAATATTATCTGGATTAACACCAATCACATAAGCGCCTGAATCTGTTCTAGAAGTTGATTCACCAAGCGCAGTAATTCCAAACAATAGATCATTAGCTGAAGTTAAACTCAAATTTGAACTAGCGTCAATTATTATTTCCCCGCCTTGCGCTGCCATAGTAAGATCACCAGCGTTATCTACAGTAAATGAAGTATATGAGTCAAAATCATAATTCAAACGCAACTGTTCAGATGTATCTAATATTTGCAGTTTAGTAGCCGGGGTGGTGGTGCCAATACCAATATAACCAGTATTATCCTGAATCACTAGTCTAGTTGAAGGAGAAAACCCGAATACTCCTTCTTTGATTTCAAAATCATCATCCTCAGCCACAATTAACCAGTCATCATTATTTGTATCTGTAAATTGAATCGCTGGCGCAGTTCCAGTAATATCAAGACTGGCATCTGGAGTACTAGTACCAATACCAACTCGATCATTAATACTATCTACAAAAAACGTGCCAGAATCAAAATTCACATCCCCAGCGACCGTAGAAGTAGCAGTGCCAGATACAAATAATTGCCCCTCAATAGTAAAATTATCTGACACAATAAATTCTGGATCAGTGCCAGTAGCGTCAAGAGTAACTCCGCCGTCCGAAGCCACTTGAATATCAAAATAATTTGATGAGTCATAACCAATATGCAATTGCGTAGTAGTAGCAGATACAATCCGCACGCCTCCGGCTGGTGATAAATTAATATCCCCGGAAACTGTGGTTTGCAGAGTTAAACCATTTTGCGCTTGAATTGTCGGAGCAGTAGTGCCAAATTCCAAATTACCAGACGAATTCAAAACTACAGCTTGATTGGCAGATGGGGTAGAAGAGGCATGCCAACCATCCACGGTATCCGCATTTTTGGCATAACCAGAGCTAGTTACTTGTTGACGTGGGGTTAAGGTTTCACCATCAGAAAAATTAGATAAGGAAGCTACTTCTACTTGCAGATAATATGCATCATCATTAAAATCGAGCGTCAGAGCATCACCACCAGCCCCAGTGTCACCAATCCCGGCATTAAACACACCATACCTGACTTGATAAGTCATAGTTGATGGTGTGCCAGCCGGCCAAAGTTTTGATCCACTACTAGCAGCATCCCAAATAGAAAACCGAAAATAATAATTCGTACCACTACCGCCAAGTAAATCGCCCGATGAATCATATAAACGCCCTTGGTAAGATATTATTTCCGGCACTCCATCTGCCGCGCTTGCTTTCGGAACACTAATTGACACAAAAGATAAAACAAATGCCAAAATCAAAAACACCATCAAACTATCTTTGAAATATTTGTTTGACTTCAAAATTCTGAAAATAGATTTTAGCATGGGGAAATGCATCTATTTATAATGATTTATGAATTACGATTCATGATTTAAGAATTCTTTTGTTTTTTTAATTAAACCCTGCAACAAAGCATGAGTATTATTTGCTTGCTCTACCAATTGTTCAACTTTATCATCTGCTAAATAACCAACATCTTTTGCTATCAAAATCTGATTCTTCAATTCAATTAATGATCCTTGAGCAATATAATAAAAATTAATCTTTTCTTTATAACCTTGACGACCAAACCCTTCGGCAATATTACTAGTGACTGAACAAGAAGACCTTCTCATCTGATCAACTAATGAATAAGTTTCTTCCTTTGGAAATTCTCTTGTAACCTTATAAACTAAAACAACTAATTGGTGTCCTTCCTGCCATACTTTCAAATCTGTAAAAGATTTTATTTTGTTATAATTGTTTTTATTCATAAATCTTAAATCGTAAATCTTATATCTATTTTATGGGAGATTCGGTATATCAGTTCTTATAATTTGATCCGTTCCTTCTATAAACTCAATCGTTTTTGTTATTTGTAAATTATTTTCTAAATCTTCTTGATTATTACTATTTAAACTGACAAAAAGAAAAAGTACAGAAAAACCAATTACTAGAATTAATATGGAATAAACAAAAGATCTAAAAATAACCATTGGATGAAATGCAAATAAAAAATTACTTAAATTGTTTTTAAACTTTAAATAAAAAATCCTTAAATCAAACTTTTTAACAGGTTTATTCTTATTTCCTAAATATTTGTTTATCTCTTGCTTGGTAGTAATCCAAGCGACATTATAATAAACCTGTTTACCTGATATTTTTCCCTGTCTAATTAATTGCCCAATATAATCAGAAGAATAACCAGATATTTCACCAGCTTCTTTGAGAGTAATGTATTTATCTTTGTTGTTTAATTTTTGTATTTTTTTTAACATTTTTGTTAAATCTCGATAGTCGAGGTATATTTTTCTCGGGTATCGAGATAGTAATTTTATCTTTTTTTATCCTGCACAATCAGCAGAATTTTTATACACAAAAAATACAAAACTCCAGTTATTTCCAAACTGAAATTTCGCAACTAGGGACAAGCTTTGGGGAAATACAATCTAAATATATTATAACACAAAACAATCTTCTGAACCAAAAATTCTATGTGGATAACAAAATTGTTCAAAAAATACAAAAATTACCTAATTTTAGACAAAAACACTCACAAAATATTGAAATAAATAATATTAAACTTATTACTTCAAAAAAATAGTCAGGTTTGGTGGCTGTTTTTAATACTTGTGGATAATTAGATTAACTAACAAATAAAAACATATTAATTAATTCTTTTTTATTTTTTCTAGATTCCTGCCTACGCAGGAATGACGGAATAAAGTAAGATAGATAGAGATACTAACTTTAATAACTATTTTTTATTCATCTCATCTCTAACAAAATCCCAATACTCTGGATAGCCCTCTCCTTTTAACCAATACCACCATTCTGCTCCCCATAAATATATATCATTAATTCCAGTACGCTTGGCATATTTCATATTATGCTCAAGCTTAGCCAAATCAAAAGATTTAAATTGTTCCGCAAAAGTTGTTAGTAAAATATGTTTCCCTGGCGGCCAAGGTTCTGCTTGCAATTCCGAAATTATAACTTCTTCAACATTGAAAAACTTTTTAATAATATCTGCATGCCATTTGTAAAAAACCGGTGGAATTGGATATCGCCAATATCCTACTATTTCATTCCAGACTGTCCGATAAAGCGAGGTACCAATAACATCACCCAACTTAGCCCCTTTAATCCAAGTTGATAATTCACCTGACTCAGTCACCATGACAGGTCTATTTTCATTATCAGTTTCTCTGACTATTTTAATCTGTCTGGCCAATTCTTCACTAGTCATTTCCCGACATTTACCAAAACTACGTAAAAATGGCTCATTATTAACTTGCCATACTTTTATATTGTCATATATCTTAAAATGTTCTACCGTTTCCCTAACCAAGTCTCTACTTTCTTTATCAAATTCATTAATTGATAATTCTTCAGCCCAATCAGGAATATGACATTCAGGCCACCTAGGCACTCTGTACCCTACTACTAAAATAACTTCAGCCCCAGCCCTGCCTGCTTCAATAACTTGCCAATCAATATTAGTAAAATCAAATTCACCTGATTTTTGTTCAACCTCTGACCAATACACTGGAATTCTTAAATGTTTAACATTTAAATCATAAAGAATATCTTGATACACCTGCTTCCAATCAAGACCTAATTCCTTAGCATAAATATACGAAAATGTTACTCCCCAATTTACTTTCTCCTTAGAAAAATCATACCTAACCAAAAGCCAACCGTATAACAACAATACAGTTAACAATGCTAGCCAAAAAGATCTTTTGATAATCTTTCTCATTTATTTTTATCAATAATCACTCTTATTGCCATAGTAAACAGCGTAAGTATTAAAAGTAAAGTAAAAATATAAAACCAATTTTTTAATCCGATGACCAAATGACAATAAGAAAATGTATACAAAACTAAAGAAATGCCAATTCCATAATAATAATCAAGCGGCCAAGGACCAAGCCATGATTTATGCCAAGTAATCAAAGCTGGTTTAAACTTTTGCCAGCCGAAATGTGGATTTACAATAAACCATAAAAAATCCCAAAAAACTGCTGTTAAGAAAAAATATGATAATACCCGCAATTCAAGTCTAAATGACCAATCACCAAACCAGAAATAAAAA
>DAOUWZ010000041.1 GCA_030666865.1 bacterium
AGCGCAATTTTTTTCAAATGAACTGGTAAAAGTATGTCAGATATTGGCACGCAAAGGAAAAAGAGTAATAATTGCTGGTTTGGACATGACTTTTGACGGTAATCCTTTTGGTCCTATACCAGAATTATTAGCTATTGCCGATTTTATCAAAAAACTTAAAGCTCTTTGTGCTGGTTGTGGAGCTCCTGCTCATTTTTCGTTTAGAATTACAGAAAGTAAAGAAAAAATTGTAGTTGGAGCTAAAAAGGATTATGAGGCTCGTTGTCGGAAATGTTATCAATATCCTGAAAATTATCCAAAATAATGAAAAGGCCTGTTAGTTAGGCCTTTTTTTCTTTACTAAAAATTGATAGAATATTATTATGATTAATCGTACGATTAATCATAATAATTAATTCTTCTATGGGGATGAAAAAAGGAATTTTTATTGTTATTGACGGTACTGATGGTAGCGGTAAAGCTACACAAACAGAACTGTTGGTAAACAAATTGAAAGAACAGGGCAGGGAGATCCAGGTAATGGATTTTCCCAAGTATGGAGAGCCGTCTGCATGGCATGTTGAACAGTATCTGAATGGTAATTTTGGCAAGCTTGAAGAAATCGGACCATATCAAGCTTCTGTTTTTTATGCTATTGATAGATATGTCAGTAAGGAACAAATTATCAAAGCTTTAGCATTAGGGAAAATTGTAATATCAAACAGATATGTAACTGCGAGTATGGGGCATCAAGGTGGTAAAATTTTAGATCCAGAAAAACGTGGTAGATTTTTTAAATGGCTAACACATTTTGAATTCGAAATTATGGGCATTCCTAAGCCTGACTTGAATATAATTTTGCATATGCCAGCTCATATTGCTCAAAAGCTGGTGGATAAAAAGGGACATCGAGATTATGTCGGCGGTGCTAAAAGGGATATTCATGAAAGTGATCTTAATCATTTGCAAAACGCGGAAAAAGTGTATTTGGAAATTGCTAAAGATATGCCTAATTTTGAATTGATTGAGTGTTATCAAAATAACAAGCTTTTGACAATAAATGAAGTACATGATATTTTGATACAAATAGTAAATAAAAAAATCAAATAACAAAAGGGGTCTGCTATGTTTATTAAACATCCAGGTTTAATGTCTGATGAAGATTTTGATAG
Organism: bacterium; assembly: GCA_030666865.1. Classification (GTDB taxonomy): domain Bacteria; phylum Patescibacteriota; class Patescibacteriia; order S139-126; family S139-126; genus DAOUWZ01. The sequence goes on from DAOUWZ010000041.1 coordinate 1,152, forward strand.
AATTTTTAACAATCAACAGGTAGATGAAGAGACATTGGAAATTCTAAAAATCCAAGTTATTCCTTTGGGCAACTTTCCTATAAAAAATTTACCATCAGCTAGTAAAAAAAGTGATTTTTCTGGAATAGATTTTGGATACGAAGAATATTATTCTTAAAAGGAGGGTCTTTTGAAAAAACAGCTAGGTAGTACAATAAATTTAATTCTTATTAGATGTTATCTAATTAGCAAACGAGGTACTGTTAATAACAGACCAATGTTAATAAGTGGTAATAATAAATGTGATTCATTTTGCCGAATATTAATTGCCCATCAATCCGGTAAACATTAAAATATTTCTAATAAGATGTTTTTTAATGCTAAAGCCCAATACATGGGCTTTTTCTATTGAAATTTTTATGCTAAAATAACGCTATATTATTAATTAAAGTAATGCAGTTGGAAACAATTATTGGGTTGGAAATACATGTGCAGCTAAAGACTAAGTCAAAAATGTTTTGCGCTTGTGCTAATGAATTTGACAAAACAAGTCCAAATAAAAATATATGCTCTATTTGTACTGGTCAGCCAGGTGTTTTGCCAGTGGTAAATGAACAAGCGTTGAAATATGGAGTAATGATTGCATTAGCTCTTGATTTAAGAGTTAATAAATGGTCAAAATTTGATCGTAAAAGCTATTTTTATCCGGATTTGCCAAAGGGATATCAAATATCACAATATGACGAGCCATTAGCATCGGAAGGAGAATTGAAAATTTTATTAGCAGACAGTGAAAAAGGATTTGGCATTGAAAGATTGCATTTGGAAGAAGACGCTGCTAAAAATATTCATACCAAAGATTATGCCTTGATAGATTTCAATCGCGCTGGTATGCCATTAGCTGAAATAGTTACTAAGCCTGATTTTAGATTGCCAGCAGAAGCTAGAATATTTTTACAAGAATTAAAATTAATTTTAAGAATTTTGAAAGTATCTGATGCGGATATGGAAAAAGGTCAATTGCGGTGTGATGCCAATATATCCCTGCGATCAGTCGGAGATACTAGTTTATATCCTAAAACAGAGATAAAAAATTTAAATTCATTTCGGGCAGTAGAAAAGGCTTTGACTTACGAAACAACCAGACAAACTGAACTTTGGAATAAGGATGAAAGGCCAGACACGGAATCTACTAGAGGTTGGGATGAAAAAAAGCAGATTACAGTTTTGCAAAGAACAAAAGAAGGTGCTAGTGATTATCGGTATTTTCCTGAACCAGACTTACCGCCAATAGTTTTTTCTCAAAAAGAAATTGAGCAAATGAAGTCTGAATTGCCAGAATTGCCAAATGATAAGCGCAAGAGATTGATAAATCAATATGGATTCAAATTGTCTGATGTTAATATAATTATTTCTATTCCTGGGTTGGCTGAGTATATTGAAAAAGTAATTTCAGAATTTGTAGCTTGGTTGGAAGCGTCTGATGGAGTAGAGGGTAGCTCTATGGAAATTTGGGAACAACATAGAGGTAAGGTTGTAAAAATAGTTGTTAATTGGCTTTTGAATAATTTTATTCAACTATTAAATTCTAGTGGACACGAAATACAAGATGTTAATATTACTCCAGAAAATTTTGCTGAATTTTTGACATTGATTTTTGAAAGAAAGGTAAATTCTTCAGCCGCGCAAATGATTTTGGAAGAAATGTTTAAAACTGGAAAAGACCCTTCTGTGATATTAGAAGAAGAGAATTTACAGCAAGAGAGTGGTGGTAAAAAATTGGAGCAATGGATTGATGAAGTGATATTAGAAAATCCTGGGCAAGTTGAAGAGTTTAAAGCAGGTAAAGAGCCAATTCTGAAGTTTTTAATCGGGATGACTATGAAAAAATCACGAGGCAAGGCTGATCCTGGGGAAGTTGATAAGATTATTAGGGTAAAATTGAAATAAATTATAGTTTTATAAACCACGTGTTAAACCACGTGCTTTAACACATGGGTCTATTTACAGGTAGTGACAGAGTAGTTCTGAGGCTAAATGCCTGTCTGTCGGCAGGCAGGCCTCAGCTACGCAAGTGATATTAATAGTATTCCCCACCGCGTAGGCGAGGCATTCAGCCTCGCCGGTTATCTAACTAGGTGATATTTATTGTATTTTTATACTTGACATTTTCTGATAAATGTTGTAGGATATAAAATTCCAAAATGTACATGAAAAATTAAAAAATATAAGTCTGGAGGTGAAGTAATGTTAATAACATTACAGTTGAAAAGAATTCATGGAGTCGGTATTCAACCAAATTTACGAAATTTAGAAATAAGTAACATTCTGCAATTTTGCCAAACAGTTATGGCAAAAAGAATAGCATTCGTGGATTTGGCGCCAACTAGCGACATACTTAATTTAATTAAAGTTTTAAATCAGAAAGGAATCAAAACGGTCTTATTTAAAGATCATCACGCTGATGATCGAAAAAAAGATTTAGCAGCGAATGCTCTAAAGATTTTTGAAATTATGGAACATTCCAGGGAATTTTTATTTTATCCGCGTGATAATTTTTCTACTGCTGCTTCAATGGTTAATCCTGGTGAATGGTCAGAAAAAGGTATTGACGTCGTGTTTTTTCACGATGATTTGGGTGACGGCTGGTGCAGTTTTCTGAAAGGCTTGCAAAAACCAATGATTTATCCGCATTTAAACGAAATTGCTGAAAATGCCGAAGGAGAAAATAATTACATTGATGAAGTGGGTATATTATTCAAAAAAGCTAAAAGTCTTGGTCCATCATTTTTTATTAATCAGGAAAGAAGGCAGGTCAATAGGCGGTGGATATATAATGGGATATTACAATGGTTGGTAAATGGTTTGAAAAAATCTGATTTTACCAAAATGATTGAAGATAATTCAACTCAAGCAAAAAAAATAACTCAACAGTTGATTAATTATGTTGAAGTTTCAAGTAACTTAGTCTATTTGGATTATCGGCATGTTCTTAAAAGAGGTGAAAAACCTGATATTGGTTTGCTCTTGTATAAAATGTTTGAGATGGGTCATTTTAAAACTTTAATAGCCTGTCGGGTGATTGGCAATTTGGGTGATCAGATAAACATATCTTCACCCAACGGACTTATGAAAAGCAAAAATTTTTCTTTAATTGATTTACTCCCCTTAGGGAGTAATGGTTGGCATGTAGATGGGAGAATACATTTTCCTGTCAGCGAGTTTGATCAATTTAAGAAAAAATTGAATTCAGTAATGTAAAAGCGGGCTTTGTCCGCTTTTTTTTGTTAATCCATAAACCCCCAGCTTTAGCTGGGGTGTACGTTTGCAGGCGACGCCGTATACTAAAGCCACCCGGCAGGGTGGCTTTAGTAGTAACAATCTATGTCTAATAACACCAAACATAAACGTACTATACGTACTTTATC
>DAOUWZ010000047.1 GCA_030666865.1 bacterium
AATTATTACTCTTTTTCCTTTGCGTGCCAATATCTGACATACTTTTACCAGTTCATTTGAAAAAAATTGCGCTTCATCAATACCAACAACCTGTGCATCACCAACCAATTCCAATATTTCACTAGCTTTATTAATAACCAACGACTTAATCTTTATACCACTATGGGATACAATTTCATTTTTACTAAACCTATTGTCTTTTTTAGGTTTAAATAAAATCACTTTTTGATGAATAATTATTGCTCTTTTAATCCGACGAATTAATTCCTCGGTTTTACCACAAAACATACTGCCGCAAATTACTTCTATTTGACCCATCTGACCATTTTGTTCATATTCTGCCATTTTATACTCCTTATCTTTTATATTTTAATTTACAATCCATAAATATCTTACTCTTTTTTTATTATTCCTACAATCAATGATTATCCCCATTAAAAAAACATGCTATTAACATGCCTTTTAATATAAAATCTAATTATTATTATCAAGCTTTTTCTCCTTAACCCGTTGCTTAGCCTCACTATCTCCCCGCGCGCTTTGATAATTATTATGATCTACAAATTGCATCACTCCCGCTCGCCATGGATATTGCTTTTTAATCTCATTATGTATTTGTTGAGATAGCTTTCGGTATTGCGGATGACCTTGTGGTGTTGTTCTCAATTCCAACAAATGCATAGCTTCCCGATCATTAAATCCCATCAACCACCTTGTCCGAGAACCGTGCAGGGCTACATAACAAGCTACTTCACCTAAATCCTGATACAATTTATTGAACAAACTAAGTACTTGCTCATGACATCTCATAATTTTACTTTCCAGTCCAGCCGAACAGACATCTTCTGGAACCACCATGCCGTGAATTGGACTAAACAATTGCCGCTGCTGTGTATTCATCCTGTGACGCATTAAATCCTTATAAGTACCAAAATCTGCCATCAAATCTACTGTGTAAGTATATCCAGCCTCAAAAGCCCGCCCCGGCCTATCCCGTCGGGTTTTTCTGTTTCCAATATAAGTTTGTTTTATCTCGTCTTTAGTGATTTCATCCATTTGCTTTAGCTGTTCATAAATCTGCATAAACGAATGCTTAGCATAAGGATAAAGCATATTTGCCAATAAAAACTCCTCAGTATTTCTCATTTCTGGCGACATTAAAGTTACTGCTCCAACGTCTTCAATCTTGACATTAGCAAATAAATTTAATACCAATTTTTTCATAGCCTGATTGATGCTGATATTATAATCTCGTTTGCTTGCCCGACTAACATATTGCGGAATAACTTTTGATAACTCAGTAAAAACTTTATTCCCTAATTCCCTAGTCTCTTCAAAATCAGTGCTTAATAAATGCGATATCAACATTTGCCAAAACCTGCCATTACCAAATAACCCGACATTTGTTTTAGTGCTTAATGGCAATAAACAACGCAAAGAGTCACAAGCCTTGGTTTTCATATCAATTTTATAAGTTCTGGTAAAAGCTTTTCTATCTTTCTCGCCTTCTAAGTTATTAATTTTCTGCTTAACCCCTGTTCCTAAAATATCGTATTCAGCCCGGTTTATCGGATACAATTTTTTATAATACTCTTGCATTGGCTTTATCAACTCAGTATAGGTATCAAAAATAAAATCCATCACTTCTTCATATCCATCAGCATACTTTGATGACATAATTTCTGGTACCCTGACATAAGGATAATTCCCTTGGGCATCTTTTTTGTCAAACCAAACATATCTGGTTGATTTTTCTATGGGCGAACCGCCAATACGCCGATCTTCAATTTCTTTCGTAGCTATCATAGAAATATTTTCAAAAGCCACATGTCCGCCCTCAAGCTCGCCAACAGAATCGTCACCAAACTGAATAAGCACTCGCTGAATCAATTTATCCGCTTTCTCGGGACTTAAATTTCCCTCTTCCACAAACTCTTTCAATAAAGTTTCACGAAAACCTGTTTTCGCACGGCTGTACCTGGCATAAACTGCGCCCACAATACCAGATAAATTCTTGATAGCATAAACATCACCTTCAGTATCGGTGACGTAATTATCTAATAATTTTTTCTCGGCTTCAGTAAACATAGAATAAAAAAATTTAATTTCTAATTGCCCTAATTTCTAATCAAATCTCAATGCCTAAATTTCTAATAACCAACAATAAAAATTCTAAGCAGAAAATCCTAAATCCTAAACAAATTATAAATTCAAATGATAGAAATTCAAAACGCTGTTTAAAATATTTGAATTTAAATATTAGAATTTGTTTAGAATTTCGATATTAGGATTTAGGATTTTAAAAATTATATTAAATATGAAATACTAGTTACTAACTAGCTACTAACTTACTAATTCATCCCGTAGAACCATACCCGCCTCTACTTTCTATTTTCAAATCATCCTCAACTTCTTCCCATTCAGCCTGATCCACCCTTACAAATAATCTTTGTCCAAGCCGATCTCCACGCTTTACTGCAATCGGCTTGTCGGTCGGATTGTATACAACCACTAAACATTCATCCTCTGGT
>DAOUWZ010000026.1 GCA_030666865.1 bacterium
AGACTTGACAAAATTAGTTTAATTTGATATTATATTCAGTTAAAATAATTAACTAACAAATAAATATATTTGTACTAATATATATTATAAAATCTAAATATTTAAACAATAAATTAAAATCTATGAAAAAATTTGATCTTAATAAAAAATTAAAAAAACGAATATTAATTTCAGTTTATTCGTTTATTGCTTTATTTTTTGCGCTTGCGCCAGTAAGCCATCAATTAAAAGCTTGTGATCCAAATGACGATGTTCAGTTGAAAGTTTACAAATATTTAGATGTAAACAACAACAATGAATATGATAATGAGGATACAATTATAACTGGTTGGGAGTTTACAATGGAAAACATTGACACTGGTAATGTGGTTACTAAAAGCACAAACGACCATGGTTATGCAACTTTTGATGTAACTCCAGGGGATAATTATAAAATCTCTGAAAATTTAACTAATGGTTGGCAACATAACTATATTTATGCCCACCGACAGAATTTTCTTCCAGACTATGGAGAAATTTCAAATCCCGCAGGAACAAGATGGGGTTATATTGGTAATGGTTATGTAACATTTAATTCCGGGGTACCGGTTCCTGATTTTGATTATAAATTATATTTTGGTAATTATCAGGATCAAATTATTCCAGAACCTTATTGCGGTGACGGAACAGTTGATGCTGGAGAACAATGTGATGACGGGAATTTGATCAATGATGATGGTTGTGATGAATATTGTAATATTGAAGAAGCTGGTTCATATTGTGGCGACGGAACAGTTGATGCCGGTGAACAATGTGATGATGGAAATCAGGTTAGCGGTGACGGATGTAGCGCTAACTGTAAAACTGAATCTGAAGATGAACTTTGTCTTACACCGACTGATGTAATTTTAGTGATGGACAGATCTCAAAGCATGGAAGATGACACAATTCCTGGCGGACCTATTCAGCCAATGCAAGACAGCAAGGATGCCGCTAAATACTTTGTTAGCTTGATGGACAATACTAAAGATCAAGTTGGTTTAGTATCATATGCTACTACTGCTACTTTGGATCATAATTTGACTACCAATTTTAGTTCTGTAGATGCAACAATAGATTCGATGATTCCTTATGGATGGACAAATATTGGCATGGCAGTAAATTTAGCTACTGGCGAATTAACCGATAATGGCAGGGCTGATGCTTTCCCGGTAATGATTGTGATGACTGATGGTAATCCAAATGTTGATGAACAGGGAAATGTTCCAAATGAACCAGGAGCGCAAGCTTATGCCTTAACTGAAGCGCAAATTGCTAAAGATTTAGGATATAAAATATATACAATTGGTCTTGGCACAGAAGTAAAAGCTGACTTCTTGAAAGATTTAGCATCTAGTTGGGATAATTATTATTTTGCCCCTACCAGCGGTGACTTAGAATATATTTATGAACAGATTGCATATGATATTTGTGAATATGCTTCAATTTCTGGTTGTAAATATAGTGATGCCAATAACAATCAAATCATAGACAATGAAGAAGTATTAGTTGAAGGTTGGGAAATGGTATTATCCGGCGCTAATTTAACAGAAGACCTTACTACTACAACAGAAAATGGTTGTTATTCATTTTATGGATTGGAACCTGGCACTTACATTGTAAGCGAGGGCGCTAATATAAGTTCTGAACCGTTTATTCAAACTTATCCAAATAATCCTAATACATACTCAGTAACAGTCGCTTGGGAAGAATATGTAGATGGTTATGATTTTGCTAATTATTTCCCATATTGTGGTAATGATATAATAGATGAAGGTGAACAATGTGATGACGGTAATAATGTTAGTGGCGATGGTTGTGATGAATATTGTTATATGGAAGAAGAGTTTGGTTCAATCTTGGGTTGTAAATATGATGATGCTAATGATAATGGTATTATTGAAGATGGAGAAGAAACTCTCAGCGAAGTTAATATTATTCTGACAAAACCTGATCAAACTGAAGTTATGACTACCACAAATGATAATGGTTGTTATGAATTCACCAATTTACCATTTGGAGAATATCAAGTAAGAGAAATAGAACCTTTGGATTGGCATAAAACATATCCAACAGAAGATTATTATGTAGTTACTGTAGATAATGTTAATCCTGTTACTAATATTGATTTTGCAAATTATCATGAACAAGAAACTGAACCTTATTGTGGTGATGGTGTAATAAATCAAACTAGTGAAGAATGTGATGGCACTGACGGAGTGGGTGAACACCAACAATGTTCAAATGAATGTTTACTTGAAGATTTAACATATTGTGGCGACGGTATCAAACAAACACCAAATGGTGAGGGAGTAAATGAAGAATGCGATGGAACAGATGGTGTTAATGATAGTAATTATCAATGTAACAGCCAATGTATTTTGGAATGTGTTTCAAATTGTGGTGGTGGCGGCGGTCCAGTTAATCCTGTATTAACCATTGAAAAAATTGCTCTGCAAGAATATACTAATCCTGACGGTATAGTGGATTATACAATAAGTGTTAAAAATGTTGGTTCTGCTACTGGTTTAAATTTAGTAATAACCGATACCTTACCAGAAGGTTTGGAATATTATGCTACCACTACTACTGGTATTTGGGAACTTGGCGATATTGCTTTTAATGAAATTAAAACCGTTTCTTATCAAGTATTATTTGCTGATGTTACTGTCGGTAATTATGTAAATACTGCTAAAGCTGAAGTGGATAATGGTTCAAGCGTTGAAGATACTGCTACTGTGGAAGTAAGGATTCCTACTGTTTACTCTGAAGAATATGAACCATTACTTGCAATTGAAAAGAATGTGAATATGTCATTTTCTAATCCTGGCGGGGAAGTGGTTTATAGCGTAATTGTTACCAATATTGGCACTGACAATGTTGTTGCCAAAAATACTATACTTATTGATAGATTGCCAGAAGAATTTTATTTCAAGAGCAATCAAACAACAGTTAATTCATGGAAATTAGGTGATTTAGCTCAAGGAGAATCAAAAACTATTAGTTATGATGTGATTGTAAAATCTGATACCAAAACTGGCGTTTATAAAAATTTAGCCATTGCTACTGCTGAAAATGCTCCTGAAGTATCTGCTACTGCTGATTTGGAAGTTCGAGATGTAACTACTTACGGTTATGAATTACCTGATACTAATGGTTCAATAAATTCTATATTAACTATTATCTTAGGTTTATTAACTTTAGTAGCTGGTTATTTATTAGTTCAATTGAAAAAAGAAAACTCTTTGGTATAACTATAAAAATTGTCTAAACAGCTGAGTATAAAATAATGATTGATTATATTCATCCAAAATCAAATAGAATTAAATTTGCTAAACTATATACTTTGGCTATACTAGTATTGTTTATTAGTGGCTTATACCTTATTTTATCGCCATTAGCGCCAGTACTTTCAGATAATGCTAAAGAACAAGGTATAGAATTATCAATTTTACCTGCAAATTTGAATCCAAAAAATAATGTTATTAATGATTTGCATTTGCCAGAAAATAATATAGTTGAACAAAGATTAATAGCAATTGTAGAAGAAAAATTGGAAACAAATCAAACTAACACTACGGGAAATACTGAAGTTTTAGGTGTAAGTTATAATAAAACTGCGTTAGATTCTATTACTCCAAAAAAACAGCAAACTAATCGAATTATCATAAATAAAATGGGAGTAGATGCTCAAATTTTAGAAGGTGATACTGAAACTATGTTATGGCAAGGGGTGGTCAGAATTAACTCAGGTTCAATCCCAGGTAGCGGTAATACAGTTATTACTGCCCACAGATATTTACACCGTCCAGGTAGTGCTAATGGATATAAATCATTTTATAATATTCATAAATTAACACATGGCGATATAGTCACAATTTTTTGGGAAGGCGAGAAATATGAATATCAAGTTGAATCTAGTCTTGTTGTAGAACCAAGTGAGACAAGTATTTTATATAATACAGCTAAATCACAGTTAACATTATTTTCCTGTACACCTTTGTTTACTTCTGATAAAAGATTGGTGGTTATTGCCAAACAGATATAAAATAAAATACGTATATATAACAAAAACCCCTTTAAATCAGGGATTTTTGTTATATATTTAATTTGTCAAAACAGTAATATTTTGCTAATATTATGCTTATGAAAACAACAAAACCACAAGATATTACATTTGATCCAAATTATCGATCAAAATTTTTAAAACTTACTGAAGAACAACAATACAGAGCGCTGGAAATGATCCCTGGTTTATTGGTTTGGACTACTTTTATTGCTGCTATTGTAATTTCATTTATCAAACCTTTGTGGGCAATTTATTTCATTATTGTTTTTGATTTGTATTGGCTCATAAGAGTTGTTTATTTGTCTATTTATCTATTTAATTCTTGGATCAAATATAAAAAAGTAATTAAAATAAATTGGTTTGAAAAATTGAAATCTAAATATTCAAATTGGGATCAATATATTCATTTAGTTTTCCTGCCAACCTATAAAGAACCGTTTGAAGTAATTGATAAAACATTTGAAATACTGGCTAATATTAATTTTGATCAAAAAAAATTAATATTAATTTTAGGAGGAGAAGAGAGGGATAAAGAAAATTTTGCCAATATTTCAACTAAAATTTATGAAAAGTACAAAGATATATTCAAAGATGTCATCGTAACCATTCATCCAAAAAATTTGCCTGATGAAATTATTGGCAAAGGAGCTAATATTCATTATATGGGTCAATATATGAAAAAAATTGTAAATGAGCGAAAGTATGATTACAAAAAAATTATTGTGTCAGCATTTGACATTGACACTAGGGTTAATCAAGAATACTTTTCATATTTAACTTATAAATTTTTATCCGTTTCAAATCCATATCGAACTAGTTTTCAACCACTCGCTATTTATAATAATAATATTTGGGACACGCCAGCACCAATAAGAATAATCGCTTATTCAACCACTTTTTGGTTGCTGACCGATCTGGCTAGACCGGAGAGGTTATTTACATTTTCATCACATTCAATGAGCTGGCAAATGCTTGTTGATGTAAATTTTTGGCAAAAAGATATTGTAACTGAAGACTCAAGAATATTTTTACAAGGGTTTTGTCATTACAATGGAGATTATAAAGTTGAACCGATGTATGTCTCAGTTTCGATGAACACAGTCTATACGGGCAGTCTTAAACAAGGTTTTATTGACCAATACAAACAAATGCGCCGTTGGGCGTGGGGGGTTGAAAATTTTCCATATCAAGCTTGGTTTTTTCTAAAAATAAGAAATTTGCCTATAAAAAAGGGACTGCACTACTTATGGAATCAGCTTGAAGGTGTTTATTCTTGGGCAACAGCTCCAATTTTAATAACTATGCTTGGTTATTTACCGCTTTGGGCAAGTCAAAATGTTGATAAATCAACAGTAATAGCGCAAAATGCGCCAGTGGTATTGCAGTGGATTATGAATACTGCCATGGTTGGTTTGATATTTTCAGCCATCTTATCAACTTTATTAATACCAAAAATTCCAAAAAATAAAAGTAAATGGAATATTATAATCATACCATTACAATGGATAATGTTTCCTTTGGGAATGGTAATTTTTGGTTCAATTCCAGCAACTGATGCCCAAACTAGATTAATGATAGGAAAATATCTTGGTTTTTGGGTAAGTGGTAAAAAATAAAAATATGAAAGAAAAATTTAATAATATACCAGATAACAAATTAGAGCAATTAAAAAATTATCTAGCTGTTATTGCTGCTCAAATTAATGCCGATGCTAATAAATTAGAAACTGAAAATAATCAATCTTTAGTAAATTCTGATTGTAGTATAAATATGAACGCATTTCTCACCGAATCTGATGATAGCTTTTCCAAAAAAGCTATTACTAGAGATCAAGAGCATATAAAAAGAAAAGAAGAAGAATTTTCAGGCGCTAATAATGAGAATGTCCAGGCCTTTTATAAAGCTAAATATGGAGCTGGAACGTCTGATGAAATAGTTAAACAATATAAGAAATCTCGTATAAAACACGAAGGCACCCAAGTAGAAATGGTTATCACTTCAATTTTATATAAAATACTTAGAGATAAATTTATTGTAACCAGAGCTTCAACTTATGATGACTATGAAAACGGCGTTGACAATGTAATTGTTCATAAGGAAACAGGAGAGGTAATTTGCGCGTTTGATGAAGTAAATGACGGTGTTGACGGACATAAGCAGGACGAAAAAAAGAAAAAAATTGTTAATAAAGCAAAAAAAAATGGCGCAACGATAAAATATGCTTTTACAGTTATTAATAAAGACGGCGTGCCGAAATTACAAAAAAAATCACATCAAAATATTCCTACTTTTTATTTGTCTTTAACAAGTGAAAAAATGAGAAAAGTTTTGGATAAAATAACGTTTGATATAAATCATATTTCTTTTGAGGAATTAGAAATATTTAACGATTTATTAAATTCCATGAAGGATCAGGCTGGAATGTTGAAAGAGCAAAATTTAAAACCAGAAATAAACCATAATATTGATAAGTTTGAAAAATTATTGCCAGAAATGAAATTTTAGATTTTATTATATCTCATAAGGTATCATAAGTCCAGCTTCTGGAATTCCAGAAGCTGGACTTATGATAGTCAACAAATTTATTAAATAATAATTTACTTTAATCCATTGATAAATGATTTTATACCCACTCTTTTTTTACCAGGCAATTGTAATTCTAAAATTGAAATCGCGTCTGTATCCGTACCAATTATGAATGTAAATTTTTCTTTATTTATATGGTACTCACCAGGATTTAATTTTAGATTTGTAACTTTTGCCGAGTATATTTTCAAAGGTATTTTTTTGCCTTCTTTTTTTTGAAATGAAAATCGGGTTGGTAAATTTTCATCAACCATTGTAAAAGCAGTAGGTATGGGGTTAAACGCTTTTATCTTATTCAATATTTCTTCGGCATTTCTTTTCCAATCAATTTCTGCCTGTTGTTTAGTTATTTTAGCTGTATAAGTAGCTCTTCGGTGATCTTGTTTAACAGGTTTAATTTTGTTTTGTAAATATTTAGGCAATATGGAAATAAGCAATTTTGCGCCTTGGTCTGCCAGCTTATTAAGTAGTATTTCATAAGTATCTGAGTTGTCTATAACTATCTGTGATTGGGATAAAATTGGTCCGTGATCCATTTTTTCATCAAGTAACATTAGGGTATTTCCAGTAATTTTATCACCATTCAATATAGCAGATTGAATAGGAGATGATCCGCGATACTTTGCCAGTAAGGATGGGTGCAGATTAATACATCCAAATTTTGGTATTTCTAATAATTTTTTGGGAATAATTTTTCCATAAGCAACAACAATAATTACATCTGGGTTAATTTTTTTAATTTTGTTTATAAATGAATCTGATATTTTTTCAGGTTGCCATAAAGTCAAACTATTTTCAATTGCTTTTATTTTAATAGCTGAGGCAAATAATTTTTGACCCCTTCCTTTTGGTTTATCAGGCTTAGTAATTACCGCGCTTATATTATAACCATTGGCAATCAATGCATCTAAACAAGGTACGCTAAATTCAGGCGTACCCATAAAAATTATTTTTGTATTATTATTTTTAAACATTCCTTTCGTATTCTTCCAAAATATCGCTCCCATTAGTAATCTTATCAGTTTTATCAATAAAAAGTATTCCTTGCAGATGGTCATTTTCATGTTGCATAATTCGAGCCAGCAACCCAGTTGCTTTTCTAAATTGCAATTTTCCCCGATTGTTTTTGTAGAAAATCCATATATTTTCTGGCCGGGTAACTATTCCATATACTTTTGGTACTGACAAACATCCTTCTTCCATAACATTTTTTTTAAAAGATCTAAATACAATTTTTGGATTAATAACAACTTGCGGTCCACTGCCATCATCAACTATAAAAATTTTTTTATTTATTTCTACTTGAGGACCAGCCAGGCCAACCCCATCCTTTACTTGCATAGTTAAAATCATATCAGCTATTAATTGTTGATTTTTTTCGAATTTAATATCAATAACATCCTCAGCTTTTTTTCTTAAATTTTTGTTTGGATAAACTATAACATCCAATAATTTACCTTTACGGTTATTTTCCATATTTAGATTCAATTGTATATATTATTAAAACACGCTATATGGACTTTTGTCAATAATTATATCATCAGGCAATATTTCCAGCCATTCAAGAATATTTTTATCAGTATATCTGATGAGGCAATATGATAAATATTTATTGTTTATTATTCTATTTGAAAAAAAAGGCTCAAATAATTCAACATCCTCGGGTTTAGTTTTATTTAATAAATTGTAAATTTCAATTATTCTTTTCCTAGTATTTTTTTCATTTTTATCTGAATACTGTATCTTGATTATTTTTTTGTATGGCGGATAATTCAATTTTTTCCTCCATTTCATTTCTTGAATCCAAAATTTATGATACTGGCCTGTTTTTAAATATTGATAAATATAATTTTCAGGCTCAAAAGTTTGTAATATTATTTTTGCAGCAGTATTTAACCTGATAGTATTATTCAATAAAGCGTAACCATGTTCAGTGTTATTAAAATCCGTTCCTGTAAATTCTTGATCAGCAGCAACTATTGCCACTAAGCCCAATTCTTTTGAATTGATATTATTTAAAGCATATTTAGTGCCTACTACGATTTGAGCGTTTTTACTAATCTTATTATTATCTAAATCTATATATTGTATCTTAGTACTAGGGAAAATATTTTGTAGAGTTTTAGCCAAGGTTTGATTGGTCAGACCTGTTAATGATAAATTTTGACCATGACAATTGGGACAAGAAGCAGGGAACTCTTCTACTTGCCGGCAGTAAAAACAAAATAATTGATTTTGATTCAATACATCTTTTATTTTATTGCATTTTTCACATTTAGGCACAAAACCGCAATCACGGCAAATCATTTTTTTTGCCAATCCTTTTTTATTTAACAATAAAAAAATCTTTTTTTTATTCTTTAGACTATTTTTAATCTCTTGTTCAAGCTGCCATGAAATATAGGTATAATTATTAATCTGAAATTCTTTACCTAAATCAACAATAATCATTTTAACTTTATTTTGTAAATTAATTATATTATTTCGATTTTTTTTCAAATATGTATAATTTTCAATTCGGGGAGATAATGACAAAAAAACAACCTTATTTCCCCAAATTTTTTGTAAATTATAAATAATATCATGAATCCAAAATCTGGGATTTTGATTTTCTTGTTTAAAGCTATAATCTTCTGATTTAAATACAACAATCTTATCCAATTTAACAAAAGGCGCAAATGCAGCTAACCTAGTCCCAATCACTAAGTTTGCTTTACCATTAAGAATTTTTTTATAATTGTTAAAATATTCGGATTTTGACAATTTTTTATGAATAACCGCTGTTCTTTTATGAATATTTTGAGGAAGATATGAAATTATTTTTTCAATTTGTGATATTTCTGGGCATAAAATCAATTTATTACCCCTATTTTTTGCGAAATTTACTACATAAGCATACATTTCATCAAGGTTGTCGGGTATTATTAAATTTAGAGTTCCATTAATCCTTGCCTTGTTAACATTTTTTTCTATTTTTTGTTTGGCAAATTTTTCGTTCGAAAGCCAAATATTAAATTTAGATTTTTTTTGGGGAATGTTTGGCAAGATCATTTTCCACCAATGCGTTTTTGATAATAAAAATTGATTATTAAGATTATCAATTAATTTTTCCTGATTATTGGATATCAAAATATCATCACTTAATTTGGAATTTATATCCTTTAATTTTATATCGTTATTTTCTGGCTTATTGGTTATTTTTTTTACCAAACCAAAAATAATCTGGTTGCGCCAGGGTATTTTAACAATCATTCCTTTTTTAATTTTTAGTCCCGGTGGAATTTTATAGTCAAAATAACAAAGTTTTTTTGGTAATTTTTTTATTGGTATAACCTTTGCTATCATTTAAATTTTTTAGTTGTAAATTTAAAAAATTTATATCTATCTAGTTGTAAATTTATTTTTCCACGCCTAGCTGCGATTTCCATAAGCTCAATTTTATCCTTAGCAATTGTTGTTTCTGGGAGTACAATCCCTTGTTTTCCTTCAATTGTTTCTATCATAAGACCATTCTTCTTTATATCTATTTTTGAATCCTTAGAAATTGGTCTTAAATTTTCTATAATATCAACTATAATCTTCAGAACTTCTAATTCACCCGCTTGTACCGATTTGAAATAGGGGCTATAAAAAGCAGCAGCAATAGAAGTGTGTATTATTTCTTCAACTAAATTTTTTTTAGTCGGTTTGATATTGCCCATGATACTTCTCAATCCATTATCTGATTTTAATAAGGTAATAAAAACTCCGCCAGTTTTTTTGGATAAAAAATTAGGCAAATCTCCAGCTGAATTCAATACTTCGTTTTTCAACAAAAACGTACTAATAGCTTCTCTGGCTAAAGTAACAGGTGTTTCCATATTACAAATTTAATTTTGCGACTAAAAGACCAACCCCAAAAGGGGATTCATAAGACAATATTTCAGATTCAAATTTTGTTTCATCCAGAATACCCATAAGAATCAACAATGACATAAATATGCACTCCTCGGAATTCTCTACTAATTCTTTGGAAAAATTCAAAATATTTTGTGAATCATTACTTTTAATAAATTTTATCAAGCTGTTGTCATACTCTTTTCCAATAGAGTTATTATCAGTAGAAGTATTTTTGTTTACAGAATGCGACAGGTCGCCAACAGTTATCACGCCGATTTTTTTACTAGAATCATCAATTACAGACCTGATACTTTGGCCAAATTCAAAATGATCTTGCCAACTTAATTTTGAAGTATGAATAGGAATTATTGATACATTGGGTAAAAATTTTTTCAAATAATATAAAGGTACGGCGATGCTATAGTCCAATTTTTCTTCACAGGCTAAAACTACTTGTTTTTTAGATTCCAATTTTTCTTTAATTTTATAAGATAATTCCATGTCCGAGACAAAATTTAAATCAGTAACCAAATCCCCAAATTCATTGAAGTCCGCCTTAAAATTTTGGCAATGATTTATTATATAAGCATCGTCAAAAACTGAATTATGAGTTGATATTATAATTACAGTATCTATTTCTAGATCTTTAAAACTTTTAATGATTTTATTTATATCATCAACAGTATTTTTTACAGTTTGAATATTATCTTTACCTACAGTTGGTACCAGTAAAGGGGAGTGAGGCAAGATAGCTACTGATATTAATGACATAGATTTTTAATTAATTCCTTGAATAGGGTCTCCACTGGGATGCATTTCAACTATATATTCATTAACACTTTTTATATTTTCCCATTTATATCCTAAATTTTCAAAAGCTTCTCCAGATAAAATCGGACGTTTAATACCATCTGAAATCACATAGACTGCATTTTTTTCAGGATTATCACTGGTAACAAGCTTGCCATCATCTAAATATAAAGGCGGCATTGCAACATATTTCCGAATTTCATCACTAGCAACCTTTGTTATTGGCATATTGGCGCCAAAATTTACTGTTATAATATCTTTATGAACAATTGGATATCGCTTGCCATCTTTCACATAATAGATAGTACCTGATTCATTTTGTAAAAGCGCGCCCATTGGATAAACGCTGTCTATAGTTATCGGCGTACCTTCTGGAATTTCAGCTAAAGTTTCTTGATCTAGATTTTCAATTTCCTCCGGATTAATTCCAACCATTCTCAAAGCTTCTCTGCTAGCAAATCCATGCTTAATATCATCAATCAACAAATAAACAGTTCCTTTTGGCGAACGATACAATGCATACTGAGGATGTCTAATTTGCTCGCCTAGAATATATTGATCCAAAATAGATTGATCAACTTGAATTATCATGTCCAAAGAATACCTAGTTGCCAATGCCACTCTGGTCTTAAAAGCATGTTTTTTTCCATTTTTAATCAAATATACAACAGGATCGCTTTTGGCTTGTAATAATGAACCGTCAGGATAAACAAAATTAAACCATTCATTCCATAATTTCCAAAAATTATAATTCCCATTATAAACATGAGGAGTGTAATTATAAAATGCAGCCGTAGCTTTGTTTACTGGAATTACTGATGTTATTTTTCCATAATCATTGAAAGTATAAGTATTGCCAACTTGATAATGATAATCACCAGGATTATCAACATAATCTTTAAATTGCAGAGTGGCTGAGTTTACTTGTTTTGAAAATCCTTGCCAACGGGCACTACACGAACCTCCGTCTGGACAGCCATATCCAGTAGCAAAATCCAAATTTCTTTGTGACGGATTTGGCTCGGTGATTAGACTTTGTTCTTTTTGTAAAAGCACCAAAGTAAACTTTGGATTTATTCCGTTTTTTACAGAATAGCTATGTATAAATTCTGCCGCGCTCATCAATCCAAAAGGAGTGTCTTTAATATCTATTTGTACTGTGTAATTTTTTAAACTTCCTGATTTATTATTTAAAAATTTTTGTACCTCAACAAAACTCATTCCAGAAGTATCAAGCAATTCTGCATCTGAAACTATATAATTTGGATTAAATTCAGCTCCCCATGCGCTAAAAAAAGGCGTAAATACTAATAAAAAAGCCAACAGACTAATAATATTTTTTTTCATAGAATTTTTGATTTTTATTAATTTATTATACTTAATATTATACCATATTTTAT
>DAOUWZ010000004.1 GCA_030666865.1 bacterium
AAATAGAAATTTATAAAGAATAAGGGAGTAGGATGTATTAATAACGATTAATTAACATTATTAAACTAACTGTGGTGTGACGGCTAATACCCCGTCAGCTTGCTGCGGGGATAATTTATTATCATTAAAAGGTAAAAAATAATTCTTAATTTATAACTTTTACTTTCAATTTTTCATTTTTCATTTTTAACTTATAAAAGTTTATGTCTCATAAAACTCGTAATATAATAATCATCCTCCTAGCCGTAGCAGTAATCACCTTGGTAGTTTGGTATTTTGTTGCTAAACAAAAAGATAACCAGCCAGTAATAGTAGAAGAGCCTATGGCTAAAACCAGCCAGCAAGTAAAAAAAGATAAGACAGAAAATCAAATTGTTGATAATTTGGAAAAGAAAGTTGCTGGGAAAAGCCAAGAAGAAATTTCCCTGGAAGCTAAAATTTTGGGAAGCGCTAGATTTTTTATAGAGAGATATGGCAGTTTTTCCAGTCAGGCAGATTGGCAAAATCTCAAAGATTTAGAACCGTTTGTTACTGATAGTATGTATCAAGGATTTGAGAATGTTATGAATCGAGCGCAAACTGGAGAAAAATATTATAGTTTAAGTACCAAAGTTTTGTCAGCTAAAATAAATGATTTTGCAGATGGTGAAGCTTGGGTTTTGGCTAATACCCAAAAACAGGAGAATAACAACGGACAAGAGAGTGTTTTTTATCAGGAAATAGAAGTTAAATTAATATCAGTTGGTGATGATTGGTTGGTTGATGATGTAGAAATTGGAGTAAAAAAAGAAAATAAATAAATTTTATTTATTTAATTAAGCATTAAAAGAATGAATGGATAATTTTTTTAAAAAAATCATATTTATCAATTTAGGATTATTTTTATTATTTTTATTATTTATTCCTTTTGTTTCAAATGCAGCAGATAAAATGACGGCAGGTGAATTTAGAAAAATATGTTGGACTGAAGAAGAATGTATGAAGGATAGCAAGGGGAATAAGACTCTTGGCGAAATAGATAAAGATGGATGTAATAGCAGGTATTGTTGGGAGCAAGGTAAAGGTGGTTGTGAAGACGATTTTGGTGTATGTTATGTCAAGCCAAGCGCCATTAACTTACAGGTTCCTATACCAGGGGATCCTGGTTCAGAAGGAGGTAAGAGTATTAATACTTTAGGTGATAATGTTGGAAATCTTAAAGAAACTAGAGATGTAACAGGTTTTCCTGCTTATTTGAAAGTGTTATATCGTTATTTTATCAGCATAATCGGGATAGTAGCGGTAATGATGATAGCTTATGGCGGGTATGAGTGGATTATGGCTGCTGGTAGCGCTGAGAAGATATCTAAAGCCAAAAATACTATTCAAGGAGCAATGATTGGTTTATTGCTCGGGATAGGATCTTATGCAATTTTGAATTTAATTAATGACAGTTTAGTAAATATAAAAAATTTAAAAGTTGAAAGAATTAAGCCAATGGTTTTGGCAACTGAATGTAATGATAAAGTCTTTTCAGGAGTTAAAGATTGGGTATTGGAATCAGCTCCTAGTAATAATACTGAAGGCAAGCAGCGTTGTGGTGATAATTATATTTCAAAAAGTGATAATTCAATGGCTTGTAAAGGTATGGATTGTTCATACAGTGGTTCCCCAGGTAAATATTGTATTAAGGAAAATATTGGATGGAAGTGTGTAAGTGCAGAAGAAATGGAAAAAGATTGTAATGATATAGAGGAAGTATATAATTATCCAGGATTATGTGAAGAAAAAGATAAAGAATGGGCGGAAAAATATCCAGAACTTCCGCGTACTTGTAAATTAAAATATGATTGGGGAAATACACAGGTTAACAATTATATTAGTTGGCAAATTACTGCGGGATCAGCTAATTTTTTGTACAATTGGATATCAGGGCAAAGTCAAGATAGTATGTCTTGTGTAGCTTATACATTAGTTAAAAAACCAAATTTGACAAAGCGAGTATATTGTCAGGGACACGCTCCATCATGCTGGAGTAAAGAAGGAAAATATGGATATCATGGATGTAGTAATCCGCCAATTAGAGTAGGTAAAGATTATAATTCAATGTGTGTAAAAACGGAACTTTGTGTTCCAGAAAGCGAAACACACAAATGTTCATCATATGGGATGAGAGATGGTTGTGAAAAAAGTTTTGAGCCTGATTATTGTAATTGGTTTTACAAAGGAAATGAATTAGATAAAGTATTTAGATTATATGGATTAACTAAGTAATTAGTATTTATATTATATTGAAGCTAATTTATGGATAAAAAGAAATTAATACAAATATTGGGGTTTATACTTATAGTGCTGGTTTTGGCGTGGCTAATGTGGATTATGTTTTGGCAGCCGCAGGATAAGCCATATATTCCCGGCGAGCAGCCCGGGATTGATGGTCGGTTGCCAAGTATTGGCGAGGGTACTATTCCAGGAGTAGTTGATGATGGAAAAGTGGATTTGCCGGATATTGATACGGAAATAATTGAAAAAATAAGTGATTTAAGTCCCAAAGAAAGACAGCAAGTTTCTGATATTGCTGATGGCGGACTTACTAGAGTAAAAAGATTGACTGATAACAGAATTATGGATATTAGCGGTGGAGAAAATTTTAATTATTACGATACCAATGATAATAAATTTTATCATTTGACTGCTGATGGCGAAATACAAAGTTTAAGTGATAAAAATTTTTATAATGTTGAAAAGGTAAATTGGGCAGATAGCGGCAATAAAGCAATTATGGAATATCCGGACGGATCAAATATATTGTATGATTTTAATACTGGCAAACAAAACACCCTACCAAAACAAATGAGCGAATTTGATTTTTCCGATAATGAAAATCAAATTGCTTTTAAGTGGTTGTCTGATTTTGATTTCGAAGAGGATAATTGGCTTGGTATTTCTAGTCCTGATGGTAGTAGTGTCAATTTTATTGAACCAATGGGTAATAATCATAGTGATGTGCAAGTTGAATGGTCGCCAAACAGTCAGATGGTAGCTACTTTTCGGGAAGTTCAGGGTTTTGGCGAACAACATATATATTTTGTCGGATTGCATGGTGAAAATTTTAAATATCTTCGGGTACCGGGAACGCAATTTACTGGCAAGTGGATGCCGGATGGCAAGCAAATTTTATATGATGTTCATTCAGATAGAAATGGATTTCGTCCGTCTTTATGGATAACTCGGGCTGATGGAGAAAATATCGGAGTTGGCAATACACCGCTTGGCTTGGAAACATGGGTAGAAAAATGTACTACTAGCGGAAATTCGCTTTATTGCGCTGTACCAGAAGAATTGCCGGAAGGAGCTGGTTATGTGCCAGAAGTAGCTGATAATATTTCAGATTTAATTTATAAAATTGATTTAGAAACCGGGGCAAAAAAATTATTAGCTAAGCCAGTAGGAAATTATGGTGGTTATACTGTAGATCAAATAGTAGTTTCTGATGATGGAAGTATATTATATTTTGTTGATAAAGCAACTGGCGCTTTGCATTCAATTAAACTTAAATGATTAAGTTCCTCTGATAAGTATGGTTGGGGCTATTTGTTGACTTTGACAAAAGTTTTAAATGTATTATAATGTATTCGAAAGTATCATTAATAATATATTTGAATTAAATAGTTGTTTTTAGAGTAATTAAAGTGTTACTTACAGAAGGAGTTTAGTCATGAAGTTATTTAATTTTTTTGTCGCCAGTTTTTTTATTGTAGTTTTATTTTCTTGTGGATCAGAACGCGTTATTGGTCCAGATGAATTACAAGAACGGGGTAAAAAAGTTTTCGTTGTCAATGACGAACAACCATTTACCGGTGTGGTAAAAACAGAATTTAAAGATGGAAAGACAGCAACCGAAATCCATTATGTTGATGGGGAAAAGAATGGTTTGTACTTGAAGTATTATCCAAATGGTCAAAAGCAGTTACAAGCAAATCATGACAACAATGTTTTGTCAGGTTCTGCCGTTGAGTGGTATAAAAATGGTCAAAAAAAAGCTGAAGGTAATTATACTGCTTGGAAAAAACATGGTTTCTGGAAAGAATATGAGTATTATGATGGAAGATGGGAACAAGGCGATTATGTATCCGGAGTCAAGCAAGGTATTTGGAGTTTGTGGAAGAACGAAAATTATAAATATTCGGAAGTGAATTATAAAAGTGGTCAAAAGCAAAGTTATATTGTGTATTTTACTCCCGAAGGAAAAAAATGGTATCAAATTTCTTTTAAACGTGGCAAGGAAAATGGTTTTAGGACTATTTGGCGAAGTGATGGCAGCATCCAAATGAAAACTTATATTTGTAATGATATTAGAACAGGTCCGGATTCAATTTGGTATAAAAGTGGTCAATTACGATGTGCAAGAAATTATGATGAAAGTGGAAATTTAATTGGTTCGGAGGAATTATACGACGAACAAGGGAATAGAGAATAATAATTTAATTCAATTTCATCGCACATTTAATAAGAATCGTTTATGATTTTGGAAATTATAATTTATGACTCTTGAAGGGTTTACTCAATAAAGGAAATAATGAGTAAACCCTTTTTTACTTTATTTTATCATTTTTGCGTGCCTGTGCAGATAAATGAAAGCAGAAATTTTTACTTGTGGCAGACGGGCAGAAAAAATCTGAATAAGATTTTATAGCTTTGGAATAGAAATTAAATGCTGAATAAGTTAAATATTTTCTTATTAAAATTTAAAATTATACACAAACTGAATAAAAATGTTATAATAACATAAAAGAATAAATAAGAATATATGCCAATAATTAAAAAAGAAATCAAAGCAAAATTAGATCTAAATACATTTTTATATATAGCAATTGGTTTGCTATTTATTTCAATAATTATTTTTGTCGTTACCATCAGCTCAAAACAATTATTTTTAACACCAACTGATAATCTAAAGCAAAAGGCAGAGCAATTAGCTGCTGGAGCGCAAGTCCCATATAGTGATCCTTTAATTATTAGCACAAAACTAGAATACCCTAAAGTATTATCAAACGATCCAGTACTGGGAAAGGTCAATGCCAAAGTGACTATTTTTGAATATTCTGATTTTTTGTGCGAACCCTGCCGGGAGCAGAGTGAAATATTGAAAAAAGTTTTGCAAAAATATTCATCCGACGAAGTTCGTTTAGTTTGGAAAGGTACTGCTCAAAATGCTCAAGGTTTTTTAGCCGAGCAAGCCGGATATTGCGCGGCAGATCAGGGAAAATTTTGGGAATGGCATGATAATATTTTTGCTGATCAAAATAATGTGAATATGTTGTATTATTTTGATTTAGCAACTAAGTTTGGACTTAATGTGGATATGTTTGAGAATTGTTTAAGTTCAGATGCGGTTCATCAGAAAGTTTTATTGGTAAATGGCGAGGCGATTAATCTTGGGATAGACGCTTTGCCTTATTTTTATATTGATAATACCCCTTATTATGGTGTGCTTAGCGAAGATGATTTGAGTGTTATTATTGATTCAGTCATTTCGTCTTTTAATGAATAATTGTAATTATGAAATTTAATTTTAAAATAATAATACTAAGCCAATTAGTATTATTTAGTGCTTTATTTTTTTATATTGGGAATATTGAAGCAGCAACAACCTGTGAATCTTTGGGTGAAGGCTGGGAAGATGGTCCGTTATGCAATACGACTTGTGGTGATTTTAATGATGAGTATGCTATTTCTTGCTACTGTGCTTTAAAATCTGGGCCAGACAAATGTTGTATGAAATATTTGGGCCAGTTGGGCGATTATGAATACGCGTGCATAGATAATGAAGGAAATACTTTTATGTCTTCTGATAGAACTAGAGTAGAATTGGATTTTTCTTCTCCAGATCCAGATGTTATTTTTAAACCCTCAGTAACTATTCCTGGCAGTATAAAAATTGGTGATAAAAATTTTACTTTAAAAAAAGGTGAAGGTATAAAAGTTGACGGTTTATTGATAGCTAAATATTTAGGCATTTTATTTAGATGGTTGGTTAGCGTAGTTGGAATTGTAGCTGTGTTATTTATTGCTTTTGCCGGATTACAATGGATTTCAGCTGCCGGAAACGCAGAGGTGATAAATAAAGCTAAAAAAACTATGAAAGATTCATTGATTGGAGTTTTATTAGCCGTGGCTTCATATGCAATGCTTTATAATATAAATCCTAGTTTGGTTAATTTTGGTAGTTTATCAGTTCCTAAAATTATACCGTTGCCTTTAGAAATAGTTGGCGATACAGCCATGTCTTTTACACCAAATTGTACGCCCCCAGCAAGTAAATTGACTGGTAATGAAGCTTTCACAGCCGCTCAATCGCAAGCAAGTGAACTAACTGGCAAAACAAGCTATATTTTAGGAGCTAAGGCTGGTTCGCCTTGCTATAATCATTCCAATGTGGATTTTTGTTTGGATTGTTCAGGATTTATCAGTTATATTTATTATTGTGGCGCTAGTCAAAAGGTGCCAGCAGGGACAGCTAATTTATTCAGCGATTCAGGGCAGCTAATTTATTTAAATAATAGGAGTGATCTTCAACCTGGTGATATTTTAGGATGGAAAGCCGGCGATGGGGGTAAAGAATTTGGGCATGTAGGTTTTTATGATGGTAGTTCAGTTATTCATACTGCTGGTCCGTCAGTAGAGAAATCGTCTGATTATGAAAATAGAGCTATTAGAGTAGAGTCGTTAGATGATTTTTTAGCTAAGTATGAAGAGGATAATGACATCCCTATTACTTATGCTAGATTTAAATTTATGGAGTAGCTGAAATAAATCTAAAAATGGTGAATAAAATTTATGAGCACAATAACAGTGTATAAAAATTTTATTTTAGTAAAAATAAAAGCTACGGGATATATACAAATTATTATTAGTTTAGCAAATGAGTATAAATACAATTTTTGAGTGTTCAAAATGTGGTGCGCAAACTCCGGCTTGGGAGGGTCGATGTCGGGAGTGTGGCGCTTGGAGTACATTGCAAGAGGTTGGTGTGAAAAAAAATAACACTAGCAAAGGCGCTGAAACTCCTCTAAATGATAAGGAAATTTTAAATTTAAGTGAGATTGAAAGTGAAAAAATACCTCGAGTAGTTTTGGGGGAGGTAGAGATAGATCGGGTGCTTGGTGGTGGGATTGTGCCTGGTTCTTTGATACTGCTTGGCGGTGATCCAGGAATAGGGAAATCAACTTTAGTTCTACATATTGCTGATTTATTAAATAAACAGCAAAAACAATTATTTTATATTTCTGGAGAAGAATCAGCTGGACAAATCAAAATGCGAGTTGACCGACTAGGACTAAATTTGAATCAAACAAAATTTATCAATCAAACTGAAACTGGGTTAATATGTGCAACTCTTGCCAAACATAAACCTAATGTAGTGATAATTGATTCTATTCAGACTATGTCTAGCGATGAAATAGCTGGTGAGATTGGCAGTGTATCACAAGTTCGAGCGGCAGCAGGCAGGTTTTTAGAAACAGCTAAACAAAATAATATTACTATTATCATAATTGGTCATGTCACTAAGGATGGGCAAGTGGCTGGTCCAAAAATGCTTGAACATTTGGTAGATACGGTTTTGTATTTGGAAGGTGAAAAAATAAATTCTTTTAGAATTTTAAGATCAGTAAAAAATAGATTTGGTTCAACTGGCGAAGTAGGTATTTTCCAGATGAATGTTAAAGGGTTGATACCAGCAAAAAATGCCGCTGGAATATTTGTATCAGCCATTGACAAAGTGTCGCCAGGAATGGTTTTTTCTATCATTTGGGAAGGTTCTAGAGCTTTTGTAGTAGAATTACAAGTTTTGGCTAGTAAGACAGTTTTTGGCTATCCCAAAAGAACAGCGACTGGGTTTGATTTAAATCGGTTGCAAATGTTATTGGCTGTACTGCAACAGCGCGCTGGAATAGTTTATTCTACTGATGATGTTTATGTCAATTTAGCAGGTGGTTTACAGGCTAAAGATTCTGGACTTGATTTAGCTTTTTGTTTGGCAGCGCTATCTGCTAAAAAAAATAAGCCAATAGCAAAAGATACGGTTGTTTTTGGTGAGGTAAGCTTAACTGGGCAGATTAAACCGGTTAATAATATGGATAAACGTATCAAAGAGGCTTTGCAACTTGGATATAAAAATTTAATTATTCCTCAAACTAAAAAGAAATTAACTAGCCAAAAAGCCAATATAGTCCAAGTTAGTGATATTAAGGAAATGGTGGATATTATCAAATAATAATAAATTTACTAAAAATGAGGAGGGAGATTTTTTATCAAGGAGGGTTTTATCATATTTATAACCGCGGCGTTGATAAGCGGACAGTTTTTTGTGATGATAAAGATTATGAGAGATTTTTGTTGGGGTTAAATGTGTTTAATCAAGTTGAATCGGTGGGTAATTTACGCGATTATATGAGGTTTCAGACATCCGATGTCCGGAGCTCCGGACATCGGATGTCTGAAAGAAAGCAACTAGTTGAGATAATCGTTTATTGTTTACTACCAAATCATTTTCATTTTATTTTGAAACAAATAGAGAAAGATGGGGTAAGTAAATTTATGCAAAAATTATCGAATGGTTATACTAAATATTTCAACACTAAATACCACCGTTCAGGAGTATTATTCCAAGGGAAATACAAAGTCAAGCATATTGATTCAGATGAATATTTACTTTGGCTATCTGCTTATATCAACGCCAATGCCGAAATACATAAAATAAAACCAGCTAATAAACATTGCTGGTCAAGCTACAGTAATTATGTTTTTGGTAAATCTGATTTAGTGCCAGTGAATACCAGAATAGTGATGAGTAATTTTAGTAGTGGGGAAAATTATCAGAATTATTTGGATAAGATTATTCCGGTGTGGCAGGAACGAAAAGAGATAAAAGAATATATTATTGAATAATTCATGTTCAGGTGAGCGGTCCGACCGCTCACTAGCTTATAAAGCAGTTATAATTTTTTTGAAATCTTTCAGGTCTTCCAGAGAGATTTCATTTTTTTTCCAAAGTTTATGACCTTTCATTCTCATTAAGTATTTGGTTCGGGATGAAAATTTTCCACCAGCCGGGATGTATTTGGCATGAGTAGAAATAATTTTTTCAAATTTGGCTAAATCACTGCTGGATAAATTAGCAGTAGATGAGCCACCTCGGATTTTGGCTTTAATTAACAGGTCGTGCAAAGATTCCGGACCATAGCTTTTGTTGAAACTAGAGCCGGTTTTTATTTTGCCGCCTAGCATTCTTTTAAAAATTCCCATGAATTAGTATTAAGTATAAGGTGTCTTGTGTTAAGTATAAAATATATTGATTAATTATTCAAATAAAAAAGGGATGTGTTGATATCTTACACACCCCATTTTGAAGAATAAAATTAAATTTTATCTTCGGTGGCGACCATTACCACCATTGTTTTTGATTGCTATTTTTGCTTTATAGCTAATGGTAGTGGTTGGTACTGCTTTTAGCCTGGTAACATCAATCAAATCACCAGTAACCCGGCAAATTCCATATGTGCCTTTTTTCATTCGCTGTATGGCAAGGTTTATTTCCATGAGATATTTTTCATCCCTTTGGATGAAAAGAAATACTTTTTCTCTTTCCATAGCATCGGTGCCTTGTTCAGCCATATGAATGCCATAGGCTGAGCCGCCGTTATTGGCCGGAGTGGAACTTTTAGTTGTTTCTCTAAGAAATTCTAAATTTTTTTCTGTTTTCGTTTTTTTGTCAAGAAGTAAATTTTTAAGAATCTTAAGATTTTCTTGACCTATCTCTTCCGCTATTTTTGTTTCTACTTCTTCCATAATAACCTCTTTTTTCCGTTTTGTTAAAATTTTCCGTTTTGTTTTGGTGAAAGAGGTTCAAATTAAGGTGATTTATTTTTTTGAATCATAATTCCTCCTGAAGTTTGTGGTTTTTTATATAGACTTATTTGCAACTGCAAACAAGATTGAAATCACGGCCGTCTAAGGGTTAAATTTTTTGCCGGCTAGGTGAGGCACGGAAGGACCTCAAACTAGAAAAAATTTAATTAATCCTATAGACGGCGGTGGCAGTATGGCCAAATTTGTAAAAAACGATATGATTATTTTTATCATAAAATAGTAAAGGTTGTCAATATCACGGAGTAATTGTAGAACAAGTTATTCCAAATGATATTTGTGGTATTTTAATTCAAATTCTTTTTTAATTAAAGGATAAAGAGATAGGTCAGGGGAATTTTTGATAATATCTCGGGCGGCTTGTTTGGCAATTTTTATTAAATCCAGGTCAGTTAAACTGGCAATTTTTAGGTCTGGTAGTCCTGATTGGCGAGTGCCATATATTTCTCCCATTCCTCTTTGAGTCATATCGTATTCAGCTAGATCAAGGCCATTATCAGAGTTAACCAAAGCGTTTAAGCGATCGACAGTTTTTTGGCTTTTATTATCAGTAAATAAGAAACAATAGGATTGTTTGTCTGACCGACCAATGCGACCACGGAATTGATGAAGCTGAGCTAAACCAAATCTATCAGCGCCTTCAATAATCATCACCGTAGCATTAGGTATGTCAACGCCAACTTCTATAACAGAAGTAGAAACCAGTATATCAATTTTACCTTGTTTAAATTTGTTCATCACTTCTTTTTTTACCGCTACTTTCAATTTTCCATGTAGCAATCCAATTTTATTTTTTGGGAAAATTGTTTTGGTTAGTTTGGCGTATTCATCAGTAGCTGCCTTTACTCCCAATTTATCCGATTCTTCTATCAAAGGGCAGATAACATAAACTTGTTGTTTTTGTTTGATAATATTTTTGATAAAATCATATGCTTTTTCGCGGTCTATAGCGGAAACCACTTTGGTTATTATTTTTTTTCGGCCTGGTGGTTTTTGTTTGATAATTGAAATATTCAAATCACCATATAAAGTAAGAGCCAAACTGCGGGGAATTGGCGTGGCAGTCATAGATAAAAAATGTGGTAGCATTTTTGGTGTTTTATCTTTGAGTTTAGCTCTTTGCTCTACCCCAAATCGATGTTGTTCGTCAATTACTATTAATCCCAAATTTTTAAAAGAAATTTTTTCTTGCAACAGAGCGTGGGTGCCGATAATTATATCAAGTTTACCGGCAGCTATTTTGTTAATGATTTTTGGTTTAGTTATTTTAGTAGCATCAGTATTAATTTGACGACTGCTTCTGGTAAGAAGTCCTATGTTTAATTCAAATTGTTTTAAGGTATTTTGCAAAGTATGCCAATGTTGATTTGCCAGTATTTCTGTGGGCGCTAAAATAACTGATTGTAAGCCAGAGAAAGAAGTATTTAGACAGGCAATGGCGGCTACTACTGTTTTGCCAGATCCAACATCACCTTGAAGTAATCTGTTCATTGGATTTGGTTTTGCTATATCTATCAATATTTCCCAAGCGCATTTTTTTTGATCATCGGTTAAGGTGAAAGGCAGTGATTTGACTAGTTTTTTAGTTTTGGTTTCTTGGAAAATTATTGGGTGGGCGGATTGACTGGAAATGGCTGATTTATTTTTTTCTTGGATAAGTTGAATAATAAATAATTCATCAAATTTTAAACGTTTTTCAGCGGCCGCAAAATCATCAGTATTATTTGGCCAGTGAATTTTTTTTAATGCTTCTGGCAATGGTATCAGATCGTATTGTTTTAGTATTTCAATGGGTAGCCATTCCGAGATAGTAGTAAACAGGGGAGTAATTTGTTTGATTAAAAATCTGATTTGTTTTTGAGTGATATTATTTGTTGATGGATAAATTGGTACAATTCTGGCAGTATGAATAGTATTAGCATTTGTTTTTTCCCACATTGGGTTAGAAAATTGGAGATTGTAATAGTCATTATCAACTTTTCCAGAAATATAAATTTCATCACCATTTTTTAGTTGTTTGGTGATATAGGGTTGGTTGAACCAGATTATTTTTATACTGCCACTTTTATCGCTTAATAAACATTCGGTCAGATTCATTCTTTTCTTTCTTGATCGGCGACTGGATATCAATTCTATTCTTCCTTTGATGGTAGTGTGGTCATTTGTTTTTAAATCGGAAATATTTTTAATAATAGAATAATCTTCATATCTTCTTGGCAAGTGCCAAATCAAATCCCAGACATTATTTATGTCCAGTTTTTTTAACCGCCTGGAAGTGGTTTTGCCAACTTTGGTTAAAGCTGAAATTTTTGTGTCAAAAGTTATCATACAATTATTATATCCTGAAATTTGATAAATAAAAATAACCTAATTAGTTGGTAGGTTTGAGATGACGGTTTTTAGTTAGGGTTATTATTTATTTAATATTACAAAATAATGGTGTCTCCAGCAGGAATCCCTGCCTACCGGCAGGCAGGGAACCTTAATTAAGAATTGTA
This sequence comes from bacterium, assembly GCA_030666865.1. Lineage (GTDB taxonomy): Bacteria > Patescibacteriota > Patescibacteriia > S139-126 > S139-126 > DAOUWZ01. The sequence continues at coordinate 12,408 of DAOUWZ010000004.1, forward strand.
AATTTTATTAGTTTGGTGCCCTTGCCAGGAGTCGAACCTGAATTTCGAGATCCGCAATCTCGTGTTCTATCCATTGAACTACAAGGGCGCTTTAGAATAAGTACAAATATCTATTGCCAGCCCAAGGCTGGTTCGCCTTTGGCGGAAACTACAGGGACATTAGGTTATAGCAAGTAGATGTCAATTGTTTGTCCGCCGACGTGTCCGACGGAGTCTTGACGAAGTTGGAAGCTTTTGCGTAGGTTGGAACTAAGGAGACAATAATTATTATTAAATAAAACAAAAAGCCCACGCGTGAACTTTTTTATGTTCGCAAGATTATAGTTTTAAATTTCTGCTTAAGCTATCTGAAATCGGTTCACCTTCTTTTTCTATATTTTCTTCAACAAAATCTAGCAGCGCTTCTCGAACATGTAAAGGATTTTCATCTTCTAAAGGAATTGGCAATCTTGGCAGATGTAAGGAATTAAATTCAAAATATAATGTTTTTATTTTTGGTGGTTCATATAAAACCCAGAAATTTTTAATTTCATTCCATAAATAAAGCTTATGTTCCAATAATATCCCTTCTTCAGTTATTAAAAATTTTAATTTTTTTGGTTCACGTTTTTTTATTATTATTAATGTTATAGTGATTAAAATAATAATAAAAGTGAATAATATATTGGCGTCCACAATACTATAAATCAAAAGTGCAACCACAATTACTCCAGTAGTTATATACCAGGTTTTGCTATATTGATATTTGATAAATTCAGGAAATTCCCACTTTGCTAAAGTTTTTCCCAAATCTATTTCTTCTTTTGTGATATCTGTAGGCATATGTTTGTATGGTTATATTATACAAGATTATTCTAGTATTGACAATTATTTATAGCTATGTTAATATAGAATATCAAAATTAAATATTAATATTCTAGATAGATTACCGTTGGAAATATTCTGTTCCAAAAGTGATCTATATAGAACATTGACAATCCGCGTAGTTGTATGAGAAACGCGGTTTTTTTGTAATAAATATAATTATACAAAATAATCGTAGCAATTTTAACTTACTTATTAGGCACACAAAGCTAGGCTTATCCCTCTGATACTATTGGTTTTTTTAAAAGCCGTTAGTATCAGGAGGATGAGTCGTAGACAAACTACGCAAAATGCCGGAAGTAGTTATCCGTGTATGTAATTTCTCCTCATAATAATTAATTGCTAAAAAAATGTATCAAGCAATTAGAGGAGCACTTACTCTCGCATTACTTCTACTAGTTCTCCAAATATTTTTTCCTGGGTTAACTGAAGACTTGGTCGCTATCATCTCTAAGATGATAAATATAGTACTAAGCGTACTTGATCAAGTTGTTAGCACTCTGCCTCAGGAATAAATATAAAGCCCCGTCTATATGGTGGGGCTTTTTTTAATTATCGTGATTAATCGTACGATTAATCACGATAATACAGGTTGATATATATATAGTAAAATTTTATTTAGAACATGTAGGGACAGAGCATTGCTCTGTCCCTACGTTGATTTATCATTATAAACTAACTTAAATATATCATCAATCTAGATTTGATTAATAGATAAAAATTAATTACATAATTAAAATCCTATTTAGAAAAGCAAAGGAGTATAAATATCCTTTTTGTTTAACAACCAATAATGATTGACTTAAACTCCAAAATAGTATTATATTAGGTTTATAATAAAAATTATTTTGTTATTATTATGGTAGAAAAATATAATACTAATGAACGTGAATCACACTGGCGTGAATATTGGCAGGAAAATGAAATATACAAATTTAATCCTCAAAGCGCTAAACCTTTTTATTCGGTAGATACACCGCCACCATATGTTTCGGCTGATCATTTACATATCGGTCATATTATGAGCTATTCGCAGGCTGAATTTATCGTTCGTTATAAGAGGATGAGCGGTTTTGAAGTTTTTTATCCTATGGGTTTTGACGATAACGGTTTGCCAACTGAACGTTTTGTCGAAAAAAAGTATAATATTAATAAAAATAAAATTTCCCGACCGGATTTTATTAAAAAATGTCTAGAAGAAACCAAAATTGGTTCGCAGACATACAGAAAACTCTGGGAATTACTTGGTATTTCCGTTGATTGGTCAAAAATTTATAGCACTATCAATAATCATAGTCAAAAAATTTCTCAGTGGTCTTTTATTGATTTATATAATAAAGGCAAGATGATTAGAAAAGATGAACCGACTTTTTGGTGTACTACTTGTCAAACTGCTTTAGCTCAGGCTGATCTGGAAGATAAAGAAGAAAAGAGCTTCCTCAATTATATTAATTTCAAAGCTGTTGATTCAGGTAAGGATTTACTGATTGCCACTACCAGGCCTGAATTGATTCCTGCTTGCGTGGCGTTGTTTCTCAATCAAAACGATCATCGTTATTCAGATCTAATCGGTCAAAAGGCAATGATACCATTTTTTAATTACGAAGTTCCAATTATAGCCGATGAGTCAGTTGATATTGATTTTGGTACTGGCTTGATGATGGTTTGCAGTTGGGGGGACAGCGAAGATATCAAAAAAGTTAAAGAGTTTAATTTGCCAATCCGGACGATTTTAAACATGGATGGCAAATTAAATAGTTTAGCTGGCGAATTTGCAGGCCAAGATTTGCTTTTAGCTAGAAAAAATATTTTAACAAAACTCAAAGAACAAAATTATTTGCAAAAACAGGAGCCGATCAGACATGTTCTAAAGATTCACGAGCGTTGCGGTATACCGGTTGAAATAATTAAAACTAAACAATGGTTTATTAAAGTTCTTGAAGACAAGGATGATTTATTAGCCCAAGCTGAAAAAATGAATTGGTATCCTTTATTTATGAAACAGCGCTATATTGACTGGGTTAAAACTCTTAAATGGGATTGGTGTATTTCCCGCCAGCGCTACTATGGTGTGCCATTTCCGGTTTGGTACTGCCAAGACTGCGGGGAGGTAATTTTGCCAGATGTTTCTGATTTGCCGGTTGATCCGACGATGCCTCAGTCAAAGATTAATACCTGCCCCAAATGTGATAGTAAAAACATTACGGGTGAAAAAGATGTGATGGATACTTGGATGACTTCGTCAATGACACCATTGATTGTCAGTCGTTTATTTGAAAATAAGGTTATTCAAGAAAAATTATATCCATCCAGTTTGCGACCGCAAGCTTTTGAAATTATTCGTACTTGGTTGTTTTATACTGTGGTCAAATCTTTGTACCATTTTAATAATGTACCATTTTTTGATATTATGATTTCCGGTCACGGTCACGACGAAAAGGGTCAAAAAATTTCCAAGCGTTTAGGTAATTATGTTCCGCCTGAACAAATTGTTGATCAATATGGCGCTGACGCTTTGCGTTATTGGGCTACTGGCGCTAATTTGGGTGAAAATTTGAAATATAATGAGAATGAAGTTAAAAAAGGCAAACGCACTATTACTAAACTTTATAATGCTGCGGCTTTTTGTTTTTCTCATTTCAAAGATCAGGACTATTCCCATTTAGATTTGGAAAATTTATCATCTGAAGATAAGTGGATTTTGAATCAGCTTAACGAAACGATTGAAAAAGTCACTACTCACTTTGATTCTTACCAATACGCTAAGGCCAAAAATGAAATTGATGATTTTTTCTGGAGTACTTTTTGTGATAATTATTTGGAATTTGTTAAGTACCGTCTTTATCAAGAAGAGCCGGATCAAATCGCCAAACAAGTTTTATATCAAATTTTACTTGCTATTATCAAAATGTACGCGCCAATTATGCCTTATATTACCGAAGAAATTTATCATCTTTATTTTGATAAATTGGAAAAAGAAAAAAGCATTCATTTGAGTGCTTGGCCAAAACCAATAGCTGATTTGATTGTTGACTCCAAAGAAAGTGAGGAATTCGAGAAAGTGATTGCTATTATTGGTGAGATTAGAAAATATAAATCAGAAAAGCAGTTGTCTTTAGGAAAAGTTATTCCGGAATTTTCCACTAAAATTAAAGTTAAGCCAGAATACATTGAATTTATTGAGGCAGTCGCTAAAGTGGAAAAAGTAGTTATTTACTAAGATTTAAATTGTCTACCGTTTGTCTATTTTTTTATACTTTTTGGATTCTCATAAATAAATCATGTACAAAATACATGATTTATTTATGGCGGAGAGAGAGGGATTCGAACCCTCGAAGGGCGTAAACCCTTACTTCCTTAGCAGGGAAGCGCTTTCAGCCACTCAGCCATCTCTCCGAATTATATTAATATATAAATTGTTTATTTCGTATACACTTAATTGAGATATATACTGTTATATTGTAGATAAGAGAATGGTTTATGTCAATTTCATATAAAAATTAAACAGATGTGATGAAAAAAATTAACGTCTTAATTTTTAGCTAAGACTAGAGCATTAACTTTTTTGGCGCCGGCTTGACGCAGTATTCTAGCCGCTTCATTCAAACTAGCTCCAGTTGTTATGACATCGTCAACAAGTAATATATTCCTGCCCAAGATAGATTTATTATTTTTTAAGACAAAAGCATCGACAATATTTTTTTGTCTCTTATCTAAGTTTAGCAGTGTTTGATGTTTGGTATATTTTTTTCGGATTAGATCAGTACAGATTGGAGTGTTATATTTTTTTGACAGTCCACCAGCCAATAATTCGCTTTGATTGAAACCTCTTTCCAAGTATCTTCGTTTATGCAAGGGGATAGGTATCAAAATAGAATTAGATATAAGCGTTGACAATTTATTTTTGCTAATAAATTTTAATATCAGATATGTTAAAGGTTTTTCAAGATTTTCTTGCCATTTGAATTTGAATAAATCGATAATTTTTTTGATATTGTTATCGTTATAATAGCTGGTGATGTATATTTTATCGATATAGTCTTGATACCTGATTTTTTCAAACTCTGGCAACTGGCGTATAGGAACTTTATCCAAACATTTTTGGCAGATCCAGAGATCAGCTTGGTTGCAAGAAACGCATTTTTTGGGAAATAAAATATTTCTGATATAAATCAGGTATTTTTTTATTTTCTCCGCGGGCATAATGAGATGATTATAATGAGATTTTAATTTTTCCTTTATCAAGAGATAAATTGGCTATCGTAGATTTTTTATCATCCCGCGATCGCGGGATCAAGAGTATTTCTGCTAATGGCTGTTCAATCAGAGTTTGAATATTCCTTTGAATTTCTCTTGCCCCTCTATTTGGTTCAAAATTATTTTTTGCCAAATGCGTAATGACTGACGGTTTAGCAATAATGGTTATATTTTTATCTTTTAGTCTGTCGTTCAATTCATTAATTTGTAATTTTACTATTTTTTTCAAATCCCTAATGCTTAAAGGATTAAAAACAATAATTTTATCCAGTCGGTTTAAGAGTTCAGGTTTAAAATTATCTTCCAGTTCTGCCAGCACCTGATTTTTTATTTGAGAAAATAAATTTTTGTTTTTATTTGATTCTTCTCCAAAACCGAAGGTGGTTTGCTGATTGAACTGTTCTGAAGCAAAATTTGAGGTTAAAATTATTAGGGCGTGATTGAAATTTATTTTTCTTCCCTCAGCGTCAGTTAGATAGCCCTCATCAAGTATTTGTAATAATAAATTGAATACATCAGGATGAGCCTTTTCTATTTCATCAAATAATATTACTGTATAAGGCTTTCTTCTGACAGTATCGGTAATCTTTCCGCCTTCTTTATACCCGACATATCCAGCTGGCGCGCCAATTAATTTAGAAATATTGAAACTTTCTGTAAATTCAGACATATCAATGCGAATAATTGCATCGTCACTGCCAAAGTATTCTTTGGAAACTATTTTAGCTAGTTCTGTTTTACCAACACCAGATGGTCCTAGAAATAAAAAGCTGCCGATTGGTTTGTTGTTTTTATTCAAGCCTATTTGGGCTCTTTTTAGTATAGAGCTAATATCATTGATTGCTTCAGTTTGTCCGATTATTTTTTCATTTAGATTTTTTTCCAGATGTATAATTTTGTTATCACCAGTTTCAGTAAGATATGCCAAAGGGATGTTGGTTATTTGTGATACTATTTCTGTAATCTGTTTATCAGATATAGTGTGTTTTGGTTGGGAGTCTTGATCTAGTTTATTTTGAATGATTTTTAATTTATTTTTTAGTTTTATTTCTTGATTTTTTAAAGTAATAGCTTCATCATATTTTTCTTCACTAATAGCTTGATGCTTGTTGGAAGTAATTTTAGTGATATCCTGCTGCAAAGATGATATTTGCAAGGCTAAAGGATTAGGCTTGGCATTTACTTTTACCCTGCTGGCTGCTTCATCAATAAGGTCAATTGCTTTATCTGGCAGAAATTGGTCAGGAATATATTTGATTGATAAATCAACTGCCGCTCTCAGGGCTTTGTTATCTATTTTGACTTGGTGAAATGATTCGTAATATTTTTTTAAGCCCATAAGTATTTCCAAAGTTTCTTGCGCGCTAGGCTCAGCTATTTGGATTGGTTGAAATCTGCGTTCCAGCGCTGGATCAGATTCAATATGTTTATGAAATTCATTTTGAGTAGTGGCGCCAATACATCTGATTTCTCCGCGAGCGAGTGCTGGTTTGATCAAATTGGCCGTGTCCATTGTGCCAGCAGTTGTAGATCCAGCGCCAATAATATTATGGAGCTCGTCAATAAAAATGATAACATCTGGATTATTTTTTATTTCGTCTAATAAATTTTTTAATCTGGATTCAAATTCTCCTCGGTACATAGTCCCAGCAACCATTAATCCTATATCTAAATTTAATATTTTTTTATTTTTTAGTATGGCTGGTACATCTCCTTCAATAATTTTTTTAGCCAGACCTTCTATAATTGCAGTTTTACCAACGCCAGGGTCGCCGAGAAGCAGGGGATTATTTTTGTGACGGCGGGAAAGAATTTGTATTATTCTGCTTATTTCTTTATCTCTGCCTATCACTGGATCAATATTGTTTTGAATAGCCTTGTCAGTAAGGTTGGCTGTGAATAACTCCAAAAAAGAATCATTGGTTGAATGGTGGGGGTGATCCATAGGCGCTATTCTCATATCAGGCTGCATATTACTGGCGCTTAACATATCAGAAAAAACATCACTCAAATCAGAAAAATGCGAAGTAGAATTTAGCACTACTTGCAAATGATTTTTGATTTTGATTTGGCGTATATCAGCAGTTTTGAAAAATTCTTCAATTTTTTTATCCGGAATTGATAATAGCGCCATCAGTAAGTGTTCTGTTCCTACATAAAGATGCCCGTATTCAAAAGCGATATTTATCATTTTTGTGATAATTTTTTTGGCGACCGGTGATAGCTCCAAAGTTATTATTTGGTTTCTATCGTTGATATTTAATTTTTCTGCTTTATTCTTCAATCCATTTTTATGTAACAATTCAGCAGCCAGACTGCCTGGGTTTTGAAGAATACCATCAAGAAGATGGATTGGTTCAACTGTTTTGGTGTTTTGTTTTTTTGCCACCCAACCAGCTATTTTCAACGCATCTTTTAGATGTTTGGTGAATTTATTGAATATTTCGTTTTCCATCATAATATTAAAATTTTATCTGTTTTTGTGTGATAGGTTCATTGTATAATAATTTTATTACTGTCTGCCCGCAATGCTAGCGCATAAGCGTTGCAGGCGGGCGATTAAACATTTTGGCTAAATTTCTTCCCGCACTTGCGGAATCGTTACATAACTTATTATACAGTGAGCCTAAGGATTATATAATGTTTTTATGTATAAATCAATAGGAGATAAATAAAACAGACATCCGATGTCCGGAGCTCCGGACATCGGATGTCTGTTTTATTAAAATTAAGTATATCAAAACTCCACTTTAATATTCTTTTTTTCCTCTTCGTTGTCAACGCCAAAGAATTCCTTATCTTTGAATCCCAGCATGCCGGCCACGATGTTATTTGGGAATATTTGAATTTTATTATTGAAATCTCTGGTAGTGCCGTTGTAATACCTTCGGGATGCTTCAATTTTGTTTTCAGTGGTAGCTAGTTCATCTTGCAGTTTGCTGAAATTGGTTGATGCTTTCAAGTCAGGGTAGTTTTCCGCGACCGCAAAAAGCGATTTCAAAGTGTCAGTCAGCATATTTTCCGCTTTTGCTTTATCTTTTAAATTTCCAGCTTGCATGGCTCTGCTTCTAGCTTCAGTCACTTTGGTAAAAACTCCGCTTTCATGTTTAGCATAACCTTTGACAGTTTCCACAAAATTAGGAATCAAGTCATATCTTCGTTTCAATTGTACATCAATATCACTCCACGCTTCTGCTACTTTATTTTTTAATCTGACAAGACCATTGTAGATGCCGACTAGCCAGACGGCTATGACAATTATTATTGCCAATAATATCCAGGTTAGATAATTCATAATTTTTTAGTTTAATATTTTTGTATCGTATAATTTGAATGTTATTTCTTTGGCAGTAAATTTATCATTACTAATTATATCGTTGGCGATAATATTTATATTTTGTCCAATTTTAAGATCAGTAAAAGTTCCATTTTTTGTATAACGATTTTCTTTAATAGGTTTTTCTGAAGTAGAATCTTTGAATGTTGTTTCAAAAACATCAATTTCGATTTTTGTATTTTTATCAACGAAGACAGTATATTCTTTCTCACCCATAAATTCATTTAAGAAAACAAAGCTTTGTTTTTCATTATTAATTTCAGTAATTTTTCCAGCTCTCATTACTGCCAGTCCGGCTAATTGTCCATCTTGGACATATGCATCAGGTACATTCAATTCATCCAAGTCTGATTGAGGCATAATCTCATTAATTATTATTTGTTTTTCAGTTAGGGTAATCTTTGTGTTTTTTGTAAGAGTTTGTTGTTCTGGTTGATTATTTTTGTCTGATAAAGTTCGTTCTAGTTTGGGAAAGGTACTTTTCTGCCAATAAATAAATGATCCCAAAGAAATAATCAATACTAAAATGATAATCGATAATATTGTTAGAGTTTTATTGGACATAAATTACTATTATAATTTATAATTTAAAATTATATAAATAGTTTTAAGATATAATTATTGTGTATTAATTAAATCTTACTACCTTTCAGAAAGCGCTTTGCACTTTCATTGCTTTTATTGTATAATTTATACAGCATTTAGTCAATTTATATATAATTATATTAATAATTTTACTATGTTTTTTCGTAACATTACCCTAACAATTTTTAGTCTGTTATTATTTTTAATAATAGCTATTCCTACGCAAACAAATGCCCAAGCTTGTTGGGATGGAACTTGGACTCAGCCTACTTGCGATCCCATGGTTGATCCAGGTGGTTGTTTGGTAAGTCCGCCGTTATTTGCTAACGCTGATTGTGATCAAGAAACAGGTAATATTAAAATAAGTGATCAAAGTGATACAGCCGCTAAATCTGAATGGGTTGATTTGCAGCCAGGAATTATTCAGCTTGGCGATGTTCAGGATGGTTGGAATTTGCCAGATCCAAATGGAGCTATTGAAGCGTATGGTCCAATTTTAGTAGGTAATTGGACTGCTATGCCTTTAGCTGCTCGGTTTGAAGGCGGTGTCGCGGCTTTTGATTTGTATGCTAATGATGAATTAAGGGTTGATGATAATGCCTATTTTTATGGAAATATTGAATTGAAAGGTAATGGAGTTTTGATTCCAAATGGTAGGGACACAGTAATTCTAAATGTAGAAAATGCTGGCGGCGGCGGTGATACTGACACTTTACTTCGTCTAACTGCTGATAATGGAGAAATCGGAAATTTTTTATATATGGATGGTTATTCAAATAATGATATTTATGTAGATTATTTAGGATATTTTAATGCAGATGGTGATTTTCAAGTTAGGATTGATGCTGATAATAATAGTGGAAATAGTTTTCGTATAAATAATGGCGATAATAATACTATTTTAAATTTAAGCGAAACAGGATATTTGAATGTTGAAAGTGATATCTCATCTACCAATGGTGATATTTCCGCGCCAAATGGCAAAATTTCCGGGGCGCAAGTTCAAGGTGATTTTATAGAAACTACTACTGGAAATTCTTGTTCAGGCGCAGGTTCTGACAAAATGCTATATTATAATCAAAGTTTAAATGGTTGGTTTTGCCGTGATGTTGGTAGTGGTTCAGTTGGTGGACAGGATCTTTTGTCAGTATTGCAAGAAGGGTCTGATGCTTCTGCTTTTGCCGGACCAACAAGTATTGGCGGCAAGCTAACTATAGTTGAAAATGTTAATAACGGAAGTGTTGATGTAAATATTAATAATAGTTATGAAGTGGCCAGTGGTAGTAATAACGAATCAGCCAGACTAAATCTTCAATTGAACAAAAGCGGGTCTGGTAATGGTCCGAGAAATGCAGTTAGTATCGTAGCTGGAAAAGATGGTTCTTGGTGGACAGCAGATACGGTTGATTCTAATATGGCAATAAATTTATATAGAGATAATTCAGCTTTTGAAGCTTTGAGGATTGATTCTGATGGCGATGTCGGCATTGGCACTACTAATCCTAGTTATAGATTACAAGTTGATGATGGTAATGCTTTTATCAAAGGTCCAGATGGGTTTAATGCTGCCGGAGAAGAAGCAGCTCTTTACTTAGGCTCAGCTCCGGAGCATTATATCAAAGCAGTTTATGGCGACGGTTTGCGAATCGGCACCTACCAGGCTGCTGATGCTTTGAATATTGAACAGACTACTGGTAATGTGGGTATTAAAGTAACTAATCCTAATGCGCAATTGCATGTTTGTAATACTAGTAACGCTCAGTTTATAGCGATGTTTAATAGTGATGTTGACGCTAGTGTTAGGATTGATGCAGATGATATTGACAGTGATTCAAATTTATGGTTTACCAATACTGATGATGGCGATTATTCTTATTTGATTGGTCGGCAAGATGATGGTAAGTTTCGTATAGGAGTTTTAGCAAGCGGGATGCCGAATTATGATACTGATCCCACTAGATTATTAACAGTTGATCGGTATGGTAATCTTGAAGTTGAGGGAGATATTTTTGCGCCAAATTTAACCAATGTAAGATGGCGTTCTGGAACTAGTGGAGCAGTAGCTGATTATGATGAAGATGGAAAATTTACACTTAATGAAATTGATGTTAATTTATTAGATGCTGAGACAGTAAAAACGTCACAAATCATTCATTACGAACAATCAACAGGCAATAAAATATTTTATGGGTCGTCTAATTGTGAAAGTTGTGAGATTGCTAGAAAAGATTGTCAGGATAATAGAGGCGCTTGGGAAAAATTAGCTCAATTTTTTTCTGTGTCTAGTGTTAACGCCGCAGCAATTCGGTATAGTGGTTGTTTAACAGTTGACGCAGCTTCTTGTGCTTCTCAAAGCTGTGATGCGACTGAAGTTTCTCATCAGGATAGTACTATAAATTATGATGATTGCGGTGGAACTCCGCAGAGTGTAAGTTATGTTTATTCTCGTACATGTAAAAGTTGTCCGGCAGGGGATGCAGATATTACCAAAATGGAGTTTTATTATGATGAAGGGGGTACCAGCAGAAATACAGTGGAAGTTCATGGTGATTTAGTAGCTCCTGGAAATTATCACAATAATTGTGAGACTATATCAGCTGGTGGATTAAATCACTATGCAGAGTGTCCTGAAGGCAAATATATTACGACTGTTGATTTTGATGATGAAGAAGTAACTTGTTGTAGACTCTAGAGTTAGTTTTTAAATAGGCAGTATATAGAATTAAGAAATAAGGATACAGGTGAATTATAAATCAGAAATCACAAATTTTAAATTATACCTGCCTGCCGGCAGGCAGGAATCCTAAACAAGTATTAATATCAAAATCCAAAATTCAAAACTGATTTTTATATTAACTAAGCTTGAGGGAAACTTTTTTAGGTTATAGGTTTTAGTTATTAGAAAGCGTTATATAAAATAAAATATAGAAAAAAGGGACCGTAGTTGGTCCCTTTCGTGGTGGGAGGTGACAATTTGTCATTCCCCCGCCTGGGCGGGGGAATCTATTTTATTAAAATCATTTTTTTGACCTGGCTATATCCAGATTGAGTTGTGAGTTTATAAAAATAGGTTCCGGATGACAAGTTTTGGCCATCAAATGAATAGTTGTAGCTGCCAATAGACAGTTTTTCATCAACCAGAGTAGCCACAGTTTGACCTAAGATATTATAAACGGTCAGATTTACGAAATCGGCTTTGTTGATAGAAAAAACGATGTTAGTCGCCGGATTAAACGGATTAGGATAATTCTGATTGAGTATAAATGATTCTGGAATGCCTTTATAAAAAGGTGATATATGAGAAACTAGATCATCGCCTCCCATATAATCTAAGACACAAGAATCTTTTTGAGAATGGAATCGAATTTGATCACAGATATGTGATATAGTATCGGAATTACCACCATCTTGGTAAATGAACAGACTGTCAATATGGGTGATTACTGGAAGTGGATCATTGCCATTTAGATTTTTCCAGTTATGAAAATAAATCGTAGTTGTGTCATCTTGCTCCATTGATTGTCCATCAATAAAACCGTAGCTACCAGAGTAGTACATTTCACCTTTGTGGCGTATCCAGATTTGGAAAGAGTTTGACGGTGAGTCTGTTATCATTTTCAAATCTGCATAAAGCATTAAATTTGTCATCCAATCAGGAATTATTGCTTCAGTACTGTCGGTATAGTCTTTGTAATAGAATACATATTCAGATCCAGGTGTTGGGTCGTGAGTGAATTTTAAAGCTTCACTTTCGCTACCACTTAGACCACAGCACGGATTTATATAGGCCGAGTCGGGTAGCTGAATATTATACTCAAACCATGGAGTTGTTTCTGGGTAACATGGGACATACCCCAGTATTGGTTGAAGATTTGTTGAAGTTGTTTGCGCAAAAGTTGTTCCCACCAATCCTGCGAAGAGCAGGATTACGCTTAAAAAAGTTAGATATTTTTTCATGATATCCTCCCTGTTATATGAAAGTTTTAGTTCACTTTATTTGTGAAAGTTCTAATTAAAGAATAACACATTCTACTAGAATTATTAAATTTTGTCAAGTCTAGGGAGTGGATATGCTGTGAATATTAGTATTTAGAAGTTAGTAGATAGGAGGAGGTAAATAAATTACAAATTTTAAATTATACCTGCCTGCCGGCAGGCAGGAATCCTAAGATCCTGGATAGCCCTACGCTTCGCTTCATTGCTTCTGGGATGACAGTAGAGAGGAAGGAATGACAAAAAGAGCACAAAATTTTATTCTTCTATTTTATCACCCCCTATTAATTATACTTGATACCAGTTTATTTTAGCGTTATATTAAAAATATAAGTAATTACTAAACAAATGATTAATAATGAAAAAAGGCTTCGTGTTCTTGTTAAAGAAGATAAAATTATCCAGTTGACTTATTTGAAAATAGCTTCTGTTGAAAAAATTGAAGCTGAATTCCAGGGATTAATATTTATTAAAAAAATTGGATTTAATGCTCCTGCTATAATTAAGCGTACAAAAGATTCTCTTTCCACAGAATATATTAGAGGAATATCAGCATTCACTGCTTTAGAGATACTAAGTAGAAAAAAGAAAGTTGATTTGGTATATAATATTTTAGATGAACTTTGTCGCGGGGTAAAAATTTTTCATAGTAAATGTAAATTTTTAAAAGTAAATAAATATATACCATATCAAGTTGATGTTAAAGTGCCGCATATAACGACGATGTTGAAAGAATCTAATATTAGACTAGCAAAACAGCTTGAGAATATTACACCTCAGATTGTAGAATACTACAAGAAAGCAAATATTCCTTTTCGAGATGCTACTCCTAAAAATTATATTATGAGCGATGTTAGTAAAGATAGTGTAGATGTATTAAATGATAGTAATTATCGAAATAAGTTGACATACATAGATGCGTCTTCTATGAACGAATTAACTTTTTTACCAGATGATTTTATAAGTATTTTATTTCATTATATGATTGAAGATGATATCAGATTAGAGCTTCTAAAAAAATATGAGATTGATATGAATTCAAAAGAATTTATTATTAGCGCTTTTGTCAGATTTGGTAGGTTCTGGGTAAGAAGACAATATTATAAAAAGTATCTCCCAGAGATTTTTAGGAAAAGATATACTTATGAAAAAATTGGTCATTATAATAAAATAATGATGGAATATACAAAAAAAGTCATTGAATTATTAAATTAAATTATGAATTGTAGTTTTCATCACATAGCATTAAATGTTTCTAATTTAACAAAGTCAATAGAATTTTATACAAAAATTTTGGGTTTTAAAAAAGGTTTATCATTTGAAAGTTCAAATAAAGTTACTAAAATACAGTATTTGGGATTAAATGATATTAATTTAGAGTTGACTTCTAGATCAATCAAGCTTCATTTGTTTAAAAGAGATGCTAGCAGAGTCATGATTAAACATATAGCTTTTAAAGTAGAAAATATTAAAACTGTTTATAAACAGTTAGTAGATAAGGTTGATTTTATTTCAGAGATTAAAGTTAAAGTAATAGACAGTGGTATTATAAAGTATTTTTTTATAAAAGATCCTGATAGAATTGAAATAGAATTTGTAGAAATAAATCTAAAAGAAGATGAATAAAATAATTAATCAGTGGCAGTTTTTCAAACATAGAGAAAAATATTTAAAATTGGGACAGCCATTATATTCTCGATATGCGAAAGATTGCTTCTTATTTTCTAGTGAAAATAAAAAATATATTGATTTTTTAATGAGCTGGGGTTCTATTGTTTTAGGACATGCAGATAAGGGAATTGAACAGGTGATAAAATCAAAAATTAGATATGGCTTGAATTTTAATAATCATTTATTTATAGAAGATGAGTTGGCAGAAATTTTTTCTAGTTTTTTTAGTTTCAAAAGTAAGTTAGCTTTTTTTAATAACGGTTCCGATGCTACTACTTCAGCTATCCGGATCGCTAGAGCATTTACAAAAAAGCAATTTGTTATTTTTAGCGGTTATCATGGTTGGCATGGATGGGCACAACCAAATACTAATGGTATACTTAAAGAAGAAAGAGTAAATTCTAGTAAATTTAGATTAGTTGGACATGAAAAAATATTAAATTTTATTAATAAAAATAATAAAAAAATAGCATGTATAATTTTGGAAATTCCCATAAGATCAAAAGATGCTTTAAAAGTAGTAAAAGAAATAAAGAAATTATCCAAACAATATAAATTTTTACTTATTTATGATGAAATAAAATCAGGATTGCGTTTAGGTTTTACCCCGGGAATTAGTTTATATGGGATTGAACCAGATATATTGGTTTATGGTAAGGCTTTTGGGGGAGGATTGCCATTTTCAGCTCTTATTGTAAAAGAAAAAGTTATAAAAAATCTTAATAATCTTAATATGATGGCTACTTTTTGGGGGTCTCCATTATCTCTCTATGTAGCAAAATATATCATTAGAGAATTTAAAATGAAAGATTTAGCAAAAAATTTAACAAATATTTCAGAATATTTTGTTTTAAATTTTAATAGAATATTTAAGGATGCGGGAATTGGAGTTTATTTGGATGAATATTATTCAATGCCAAAATTAATTTTTAAAGAAAATGAGAGAGTGATGAATAAATTTTATAAATTGTCTTTTGAAAACGGTCTTTATATTCGTCCAAATCATTGTTGGTTTTTATCTTTATCTCACAAAAAAGATATTTGTGATCTGGCTTTGAAAAAATTTAGTAGAATAGTAAAAGTTTTAAGAAAGTAAATTTTATTTTATGAAAATAGCAGTTATAGCTCCTTATTCCAGACCTTTTGATGATAGTGATAGTGAAGGGAGTGGACAAAATATATTTATTCGAGAAAGTTCTTTGGCTTTGATTAACACTGGACATTCTGTTACTATTTTTCGAAGAAAATCCAGATCTGATGATAAAAATGTTATTAAGAAAAAAGATTTGCCAGGCGAGATTACTATCAAAGCTGGTCCAGCGCGAAGATTAAATAGAATAGAAACATATAAGGCTTGTTTAGAGGTTGATATTTTAAAATATATTGATATTGCTGAATTTGATTTTTTTATTGCTCATTATTGGATAAGTGAAGCTTGGGTGTCTCAAATTTCAAAAATAACCACAAAGAGAATTTTTTATTTTTCTCATTCTGTATTTTTAAATGAATATAAATCTATTAGGGAGCAACGAATTAAACTTGCCACTGAAATACGATTTAAAGATAGTGTTTATTGGTGTTCTAATACAAAAAAGGATTACGCTTATATGCGAAGTTTTTTTTCTAAAGAAAAAGTTTTATATATTCCCCCAGGGATTGGGGATTGTAAGGTTGGAGCAAAAAAAGATAATAAAGAAATTCTTTTTGTGGGTAGAAAAAATTACGCTAAGGGTTTTGATCTTTTTTGTAAATTGGCGAATGATTTTCCTCAGTATAAATTTGAATCAATAGGTAGGTTAGAAACAACAGAAGTGAAGATAGATAATTTAACCCAAACTAATTTTTTGTCTGTAAATGATTTGTCTCAAAAAATAAAGAATGCTCGTTTAGTTATTTGTCCGAGTCGGTATGAGTATTTTGGTCTTGTGCCTTTAATGTCAATAAGTCTGGGAACTCCAGTCATCGCATCAACAGTCGGTGGACATGTTGAAGTTATTAATAGTAACAAAACAGGGTTACTTTTTAGTCCCAATAGTTATAAGTCTTTATTTAATGTATTTAGTAACTTTTTAGATAAAAATATAAAAATAAATAATAAAGAAATATTTGCATTGAAAAAGAAATTTAATTGGAATAATTTTGTTGCCAAAATTATTACACAAGTCCAAAAACCAAAAATAGTTTATAAAGGGAGTGTTGTTTCAGTTAGTATTTCGCCGAAAGAAATAAATAAAAAATTAATTAATTATGAAAGGGTTAAATTACCTGCATCTGTACATATAATACCGATAGATAAAAATGGAAAAATAATATTGCTAAGAGAAAAGAAAATACATGATAGGCAATACAAAACAAGAGTTATAGCAGGTATTAAAGATAAAGATGAAACTGTGCAAGAGGCAGCTGCTAGAGAATTATTAGAAGAAACTGGTTTGCATGCCAAAAAGTGGAGTTTATTAGTAAAAATTAGTAAAAATAATGTTATTAATGATAATCGTTATTATTACATCGCTCGTGAGTTAACACAGTATCAACCTAAACCAGATGTTACTGAGAATATTAAAGGGATTGTTAAAGTTGATATTAAAGAGTTAAAAAAGTTATGGGATAAAGGAGTTTTTGGAAAGTTAGAAACATCAGTCGCTATTGAAAAATTATTTGGTTTTTATAAAAAAATATAAAATAATTATAAAAATATAATCGTTATTGTTATTTTAGGAGGTGGTATTATGTTTTTTAAAAATTTAGCTTTACCAATGAGAGCTCAACCTTTTCATATTGGTCATGCTCGGTATATTAAGCAATTTAGTAAAATGTGTAACAGAGGTTTAATATTTTTATCTAAAGAATATGATTTAGAGGAAAATCCTTTTTTATACAAGACAAGGGAATTTTGGATTAATAAATTTTTGTCTGTTGAAAATA
The DNA here is from genome assembly GCA_030666865.1 of bacterium. Lineage (GTDB taxonomy): Bacteria > Patescibacteriota > Patescibacteriia > S139-126 > S139-126 > DAOUWZ01. The sequence goes on from DAOUWZ010000004.1 coordinate 30,040, forward strand.
TAAATAATATTTTAATTGCTAAGAGAGAGAAAAAGCTAGTTGATATATCAGGTAAATATGAAGAATATGTTAATTGTTTTGACACTACTGACTTTGTTGTTATCACCACTAACGAAACAGATAATATTTATAAATTGACAGGACTTCAAACATTCAATCATCATGATCCTGATTTTGTAAAAGAAATTTGGGGAAAGAGTTTAGGACGCATTAAGTTATTTTCTACTGGAAGAATTATCAGAGAAAGATTAAAGAAAGATTTGGATTGTTCAGACTATTTAACACCCTTGGTATATAAAGAGGCTAGAATGGTTATGCAAAACATTTAATAACCCGTGAACACCCGGGTTATTTTTTATTTTATATTCTCCGATTGCTGTTGGATGGCTAAAGTGTTTTTTTGTATAATAATTATCTACATTAACATACCTACATCCGATGTCGGGATTTCCCGACATCGGATGTAGGTATGTTAATAGTTTTTTTGAATTTGATAAAATTATATCTTGACATTATTTTTTGTTATGATATTCTATTATTACATATAAAAAAGAGCAAAGCTCTAGTATGTATGCCGGTTAGCGTAAATTAGAATATAGGCGGCATTCAGAATCAATAAGGAATTACTTATTTAATTACGTAATTAAATAAGTAATTAAATAAAAACCCTTATTGATTGAGGGATTTTTTAATTAGTTTTTAGGTTATACCTGCCTGCCGGCAGGCAGGGGTTTTAGTTATTAGAAGATGAGAATTATTAAATCTACAACCTGAAAACTAGCAACTAACAACTATAACCTAAAAACTAACAACTATTCTATGCCTACAATTAATCAATTATTGAAAAAACCAAGGAAATCAAAGCATAAAAAGTCTAATAGTCCGGCTATTCAGACTGTTTTTAATGTGCTGAAAAGAAGACGGACGACTTTGCCAAAAGGAGCAGGTTTTAAACGCGGAGTATGTTTGAAAGTAACCACTACTACGCCAAAAAAACCAAATTCTGCTTTGCGGAAGATTGCCAGAGTTAGACTTTCAAATGGCATGGAAGTGACCGCTTATATTCCAGGTATGGGTCATAATTTACAAGAACATAGTGTTGTTTTGGTTAGAGGCGGTCGGGTTAGCGATTTGCCTGGTGTGCGTTATAAGGTTGTCAGAGGGGTGTATGATGCTCAAGGCGTTGAAGGTAGAATGCAAAGCCGGTCTCGGTATGGCACTAAAAAGCCAAAAGCGAAGAAATAATTATCAGTTTTTAGGTTATACCTGCCTGCCGGCAGGCAGGGGTTTTAGTTATTAGAAGATTAAAGTTATTTAACCTACAACCTAAAGACTAACAACTATAACCTAAAAACTAACAACTAATATATGAGAGGAAAAAGAGCGCCAAAAAGAAAAATAATTCCAGATCCAAAATATAATTCAATTTTGGTTGCGAAGTTTATTAACCAAATAATGAGAAATGGTAAGAAAACATTAGCTCAAAAAATAGTTTATCAATGTTTTGATATGCTTCAAGAAAAAACCAAACAAAAATCAGTTGAAGTTTTTGAGAAATCACTTAGAAATATTGCGCCGTCAGTAGAAGTTAAGGGTCGTCGGATCGGCGGAGCTAATTATCAGGTTCCGATTCCAGTTACTGGAGATAGAAAAAATACCTTAGCTTTTAGGTGGCTTATTGAAGCTGCTAAAAATAAAAAAGGCAAATCAATGGCTGAAAAATTGGCTAATGAATTGTTATTAGCTTTGAATAATGAAGGTGATACTATCAAAAAGAAACAGGATGTACAGCGTATGGCTGAATCAAATAGAGCATTTGCTCATTTTGCAAATTATAAGAGAAGATAAGTCAGGTTATACCTACCTGCCGGCAGGCAGGGGTTTTAGTTATTGAAAGACTGAGAATTATTAAACCTACAATCTAAAAATTATTAACTAACAACTACAACCTAAAAACTAACAACTAACTATGGCACGAGAATATTCTTTAGAAAAAACAAGAAATATCGGTATTATCGCTCATATTGATGCTGGAAAAACAACCGTAACAGAGCGGGTTTTGTATTATACTGGTAAAAAACATAAAATTGGCGAAGTTCATGATGGCGAAGCAGAAATGGATTGGATGGAGCAAGAACAAGAAAGAGGAATTACCATTACCTCGGCTGCGACTACATGTTTTTGGAAAGATTATCGTTTTAATATCATTGATACCCCAGGTCATGTAGATTTTACTGCTGAGGTAGAAAGAAGTTTGCGGGTATTGGATGGCGGGGTTGTTATTTTTGATGGAGTAGCTGGTGTAGAATCGCAATCAGAAACAGTTTGGCGGCAAGCTGACAAATATCAAGTTCCGAGAATTGCATTTATAAATAAAATGGATAGAATGGGAGCTGATTTTTATTTTGATATGGATACTATTCATCAGCGGTTGACCAAAGACGCTTATCCGATCCAACTTCCCATTGGGGCAGCTGAAACTTTTCAAGGCGTAGTTGATTTGATAGAACAAAAAGCTTATTATTATCAAGATGATCTTGGAGTTAAGATTGAAGAAAAAGAAGTTCCAGCAGAATTATCAGAAAAAGTCGAAGAATATCGATCAAAAATGATTGAGGCTATTGTAGAAAATGATGAAGAATTAATGCATAAATATTTAGAAGGAGAAAATATTTCCGTTGACGAACTTAAGGGGGCGCTTAGAAAAGGTGTTATTGCAAATAGTATTGTTCCTGTTTTATGCGGGTCAGCTTTGAAAAATAAAGGAGTGCAGTTATTACTTGATGCGGTTAATTATTATCTACCGTCTCCGGTTGATATTGACCCGCCAGTTGGTCATGATCCAGAAGATGAAAAAAAGGAAATACCTTTGCAAGTTGGCGATGATCAACCAGTAGTTGGTTTGGCTTTCAAAGTAGCCACTGATCCATATGTAGGTCGGTTGACATTTTATCGGGTTTATTCTGGAACTTTAAAATCAGGTAGTTATTTGATTAACAATACCAATGGTACTAAAGAGAGAGTCAGTCGACTGTTGCGGATGCATGCTAATCACCGTGAAGACGTAGATGAAATATATGCCGGAGAGATTGCTGCGATAGTTGGTTTGAAAAAAACTACTACTGGAGATACTTTATCTGATGCTAGTTTACCAATCAATTTGGAAAAGATTGATTTTCCAGATCCAGTTATTTCTATTGCCGTTGAACCAAAAACAAAACAAGATCAAGAAAAAATGGGTCTAGCTCTGCAAAGATTGGCTGAAGAAGATCCAACTTTCAGAGTTAAAACTGATGAAGAAACTGGGCAGGTAATTATTTCTGGTATGGGCGAGCTTCATTTGGATATTATTATTGATCGGATGAGAAGAGAATTTAGTGTTGAGGCTAATATTGGTGAACCACAAGTAGCTTATAAAGAAACCATTCGAAAAACAGCAGAAGCAGAAGGAAAATATATTCGTCAATCTGGTGGACGCGGTCAGTACGGCCATTGTTTACTCCGAATTGAACCAAATGGAGATGGTAAGGGTTATGAATTTAATGATAAAATAAAAGGCGGCACTATTCCCAAAGAATATATTCCAGCAATTGATAAAGGTATTAAAGAAGCAATGGAAAATGGTGTTTTGGCAGGTTATCCAATACTTGATATTAAAGTGACGGTATATGACGGTTCGTTTCATGAAGTTGATTCCTCAGAATCAGCCTTTAAAATTGCTGGTTCCAAAGCATTCCAGGCAGCTTTCAAAAAAGCTGGTCCAGTATTGCTTGAACCAATTGAAAAAATCGAAGTAGTTGTACCGGAAGAATTTATGGGTGATGTTATTGGCGATTTAAATTCAAAAAGAGGTCAGATAATTGAAATGAATGATCGAGGTAAAAATAAGGTAATTGAAGCTAATGTCCCACTTGCTTCAATGTTTGGCTATGTAACTACCTTGCGTTCTATGACTCAAGGCCGAGGAACTTCCACAATGGAATTTGATCATTTTGCCGATGTTCCAAACAATGTTGCTAAAGATATTATTGAAGGCAAAGAAGCGAAGTAGGTTACAGTTGTCAGGTTATAGGTTTTAGGAATTATTTAATTTTCTAATACCTATGAACCAAAACCTACAACCTAATAACTAACAACTAAATTTATGTCACAATGGTCAGACATAATTAGCACAGTAAAAAAAATAAATAGAGAAGTAATTATAATAGATGGCGATAAGACTTTTGTGGTAATGGATTTGGCTAAATATGATGAATTGTTATCAAAAGAGGATATTTTGGATATGAATGAGGATGAATTTTTAAACGAGATTAATAGACAAGTAGCAGTTTGGAAGTTAAATCATGAGCAGGATCAAGAAACAGCAGTGGCTTCTAGTATAGAAACAGCTAATGATAAAGAGTATCAGAAAGATAAAAATAGTGATGATGATACTTTTTATATCGAACCAGTAGAATAGTAGATTTGTGGTGTAATTGATTTTGTTATAAAACATTTCCACATGTTTTCAAGGGTAAGTATTACAATTTGGTAGATTTGGCTAATTTTAGCAAAAAAATAAAATATTTTTAGTAAAAATAGTGAATTATTAAGACTACTTGCTATTATTAAAAAATTTTGTTATAATCACCAAGCATAATTATTGAATAATATAAGTTTAAATTAATAAAATATTAACGACTGGGTAAAACCCTTACTTTTTGTTTAGAGTAATTGGGGTCGTTGATTCTAAAGGAAATAAAAATATGGCAGAACAGTTTGATCGCTCAAAAGAGCATGTTAATGTAGGTACAATTGGTCACGTTGATCATGGTAAAACTACATTGACAGCAGCTATCTTAAAGACATTAAGTACAAAAGGTAAAGCTGCCCAAGATAAATCAGTAGATCAGATTGATAACGCTCCAGAAGAGAAAGAGCGTGGTATTACTATTGCTACTGCTCATGTGGAGTATGAGTCAGATAAACGTCATTATGCTCATGTAGATTGTCCTGGGCATGCTGATTATGTAAAAAATATGATTACTGGTGCCGCTCAAATGGACGGTGCTATTTTAGTAGTCGCAGCAACTGATGGCCCTATGCCTCAGACAAGAGAACATATTTTACTTGCTAAACAAGTAGGTGTTCCTTACATTGTGGTCTTTTTAAATAAAATTGATCAGGTTGATGACCCAGAGTTAATTGATTTGGTTGAAGAAGAAGTTAGAGATTTGTTGAAAAAATATGAATTCCCAGGAGATAAAACTCCGATTATTAGAGGCAGTGCTTTGAAAGCTTTGGAAAATTCAAATGATGAAGAAGCAACTAAGCCAATCATGGAATTGATTGATGCTTTGGATAATTATGTGCCAACTCCAGTCAGGGATGTTGATAAGGCATTTTTAATGCCTGTTGAAGATATTTTTTCAATTGAAGGTAGGGGAACTGTGGTTACAGGCAGAATTGAAAGAGGTATTGTAAATGTTGGGGAAGAAATTGAAATAGTTGGTATTAGAGATACTCAAAAAACAATAGTTACAGGTGTAGAGATGTTTAACAAGACTTTAGATCAGGGTCAGGCTGGTGACAATGCCGGTATTTTACTCAGAGGTACCAAAAAAGAAGAAGTTGAAAGAGGACAAGTTTTATGTAAGCCTGGCAGTATTACTCCTCATACTGAAATTGAAGCTGAAGTTTATATTTTATCCAAAGAAGAAGGTGGTAGGCACACTCCGTTTTTTAATGGTTATAAACCACAGTTTTATATTCGTACCACAGATGTTACTGGTGATGTAATCTTACCAGAAGGTACTGAAATGGTAATGCCTGGTGATACTGTTAATTTGAAAATTAAATTGATTGTACCGGTTGCTCTTGAAGAAAAACAAAGATTTGCTATCCGTGAAGGCGGTAGGACAGTAGGTGCTGGTGCTGTGACCAAGATTGTTAAATAATTTTGATTTTAGTTTAAGTCCCTCACTTATGTGAAGTGGGGGATATAAGTGGAATTAAATTTTTGTAAAGAAGTCTAAAACCACAAAGATTAATAAAAAATCATGGTAGAAACTAAGACAGAAACTAAGAAAACGGTAAAGGCGACTGAAGAAGATCAGAAGTCACGAATTAGGATTAAAATTAAGGCTTACGATCATAAAGTTATTGATCAAGCAGCTAAAAAAATATTGGAAACGGCTGAGCGGAATGGTGCAGTGATTGCTGGTCCGGTACCGTTGCCTACTGCCAAGAAAAAATTCACAGTCCTTAATTCCACATTTGTTCATAAAGATTCGCGTGATCAATATGAAATGCGAATTCACAAAAGATTAATAGATATTTTTGAACCAACTCCAAAAATAATAGAATCGCTTTCAAGTTTGAATTTGCCAGCTGGAGTTGATATAGAGATAAAGATGTAAATTTTCATTTGGTAAAGATCTAGTATCAATTTCTAGAAAACTATCAAAAGAATATATTATATTTTTAGAAAGGTTAAAAAAAGCATATACAATTCTGGAAAAGAAAATCATTTTTTCAGAAGCCGATCCACCTAGTTACTTTATATATATTATTAGACTAATTACGCGACAAGTCTAATAATAGAGTAAGTAGGTGGAACGGTTTTTGTTTATAAAAATTTGATTAATCATTTATTTATAGAACAAGTTTAAGTTAAAAAAATTTAATGTCAAAGCAAGAAAATAAAAATAAGAATTTTATTTTAGGTCAAAAACAGTCAATGACCAAAGTTTTTAATGCTAAAGGCGAAGCAGTGCCAGTTACAATTGTAATGGCGGGTCCTTGCCGTGTTATTCAAGTAAAAAATGACAATAAGGAAGAATATCGGGCTGTGCAACTTGGTTTTGGCAAAAAAAATAAATTAACCAAATCTTTGCTTGGGCATATGAAAGGAATGCCGAATTTTAGATATATTCGCGAATTTAAGTATAAAATTGGTGAGTTGCCAGCAGGTTTAGAAAAAGGCAAAGAAATAAAAGTAGATACTTTTAGCGTAGGCGAGAGAGTAAAAGTTATTGGTATTGGTAAAGGTAAGGGTTTTCAAGGAGTAGTAAAAAGACATGGTTTTCATGGTAGTCCAGCATCGCATGGCCATAAAGATCAGTTGAGAATGCCGGGTTCAATTGGAGCTACTGACGCTGCCAGAGTATTCAAAGGTACAAAAATGGGCGGTCGTATGGGTGGCAGACAAGTTACAGTAAGTAATTTGGAGATTGTAAAAATTGATGTTGATAACAATTTGCTTTATTTGAAAGGGGCTGTCCCGGGAGTGAGAAAAGGATTTTTAAAAATTGAAGGATCGGGTGAGTTAAAATTTGACAATGCTAGTAAAACAGAGACAAGTGACAAAGGGCAACAAACAAAAGGCGAGCGACAAGAGATAGAAAATACAAAATTTTCCGTTTCACAAGGTGAAGCAGGGCAGGAGGTAAAAACAGATAATGGACAGGATGCCAGTAAGAAGCGACAAGACACAAAAAACAAGAATACAGACAAAACGAGATAAAGTAATTAAGTTTTAGACATTTGAATTTAGATATTAGAATTTAGGATTTATTAAAGTGTTTATACTATATATTAACCACTAGATACTATTTATGGCAAAAGTTAAAGTATACAATTCAGAGGGCGAGGAAGTAAAAGAAAAGAAACTTTCAGCTAAAATTTTTGAACATAAAATAAATCCAGAAGTTATTCATGATGTAGTGGTTGCTATGGAAGCTAATAAGAGAATACCATATGCTCATACTAAAGGCAGAAGTGAAGTTCGGGGCGGAGGAAAAAAACCTTGGCGGCAAAAAGGTACAGGCAGAGCTCGTCACGGATCTAGTCGTTCGCCTTTATGGAGCGGCGGCGGCGTAACCTTTGGTCCTACTAGCGAAAGAAATTATAAAAAGAAAATAAATAAAAAGGTAAAGCAAGCCGCTTTGTTTATGATATTGACTGATAAGTTAAATGAACAAGCTATGTGTGTTATTGACAAGATAGATTTAAAAGAAATGAAAACAAAAAAATTTTTAGAGATTATCAATGTTTTACCAGTTAAAGAAAAAAAGACATTAGTTATAATTGCCGATCCAGATGTCAAAGTAGAAAAATCAGCTAGAAATTTACCAAAGGTAAAAATGATAAAATCACAAAATATTAATATTTTGGATTTATTATCTTATTCTGGAGTATTGTTTACCGAAAAAGCAATTGATTCATTAGAAAAGATTTATTCATAAAATATGAAGATTAAAGATTTATTTAAAAAAGAAAATAAAGACGAATTAGATAAGCCAGTTGTAAAAACAGATAAGACTGAAGCGGTTGATATTGATAAAAATATTAAACCAGACGATAGTAAAACAAGTAAGGCTACAAAACCAGTAATTGATAAAAAACAAGTTAAAGACCTAAAGAACAAAAAAGGATTGGATATATCATATAGAGTATTGCTAAAGCCGTTGGTGACTGAAAAAGGTTCTTCACAGGTGGCTTTGGGCAAATATTTATTTATGGTAGCGCTTGATGCCAATAAGATTATGATAGCCAAAGCAGTTGAAAGAACATATGGAGTAAAAGTATCACGTGTTAATATAATGAATTATTCAGGCAAAAGAGTGAAACGCGGTAGAGTTTCAGGAAAACGAAAAGATTGGAAAAAAGCTATCGTGACTTTGAAAAAAGGTCAAACTATTGAAGTATTTAAAGGAGTATAATTATGGTAATTGTTAAATACAAACCAACCACCCCGGGCAGACGTTTATCATCAGTAAACAGAAATAGTGATTTAGTCAAACCGAAGCAGAGGAGTTTGCTTAAAAGTAAGAAAAGTTCTTCGGGCAGAAATAATCAAGGTAAAATAACTATTCGTCGTAGAGGTGGCGGAGCAAAAAGGCATTATCGCATCATTGATTTTAAGCGTGATAAATTTGATATACCAGCAAAAGTTGTGGCATTGGAATATGATCCAAATCGAAGTGCTAATATTGCTTTCTTGCAGTATGCTGATGGAGATAAGAGATACATTATTGCTGGTCAAGGCTTGAAAGTAGGACAAGTAATTTTATCTAGCAATAAAAAAATTGACATTAAGACTGGTAATAATATGCCACTTGAATATATTCCAGCTGGACAAGTATTGAATAGTGTTGAATTGATTCCTGGTGCGGGAGCCAAGTTGGCTCGTAGCGCTGGTAATGAGATAATATTGATGGGCAGGGAAAAAGGAATGGCTCAATTGAAAATGCCATCAAGTGAGATACGTCTTATTCCAGAAGGTTGTAGAGCAACATTGGGAGAGGTTGGTAATGCAGAACATGGTAATATTAGATGGGGTAAAGCTGGAAGAATGAGACATCGTGGCAAACGCCCACAAGTAAGAGGTAAAGCTATGAATCCAGTAGATCATCCGCATGGCGGTGGTGAAGGTAGTCAGCCTATTGGCATGAAACATCCAAAGACCAAATGGGGTAAGCCAGCCTTGGGAGTTAAAACTAGAAAGAAAAATAAAGCTAGTAACAGATTGATATTAAAAAGAAGAAAAACTAAGAAAAGATAAACTAGTATATTGTATATAGTAGATAGCCTGCCTGCCGGCAGGCAGGTATGTAGCAAAAATATGAACAGTGAAGACAAACTAATCTTATATACTACCTATATACTATATACTAAATACTAAATACAAAAATATGAGTAGAAGTTTAAAAAAAGGTCCATTTGTTGATGAAAAATTATTAAAAAAGATTTCAAAGGCAAAAGATACTGGAGACAAAAAGCCGATTAAGACATGGTCTAGAAGTAGCACCATCATTCCTGAAATGGTGGGCATGAATTTCGCGGTTCATAATGGTAAGGCACATTTACCTGTGTTTGTTGTTGAAAATATGGTTGGCCATAAATTGGGAGAGTTTTCTCCTACTAGAAAATTTGTTAAGCATGGCGGTAAGATGCAAAAAGAACAGGATAAATCTGGTAAATAATTAAATTTATATGAAAGAAATAAAAGCAAAATTAAGATATTCCAGAATATCACCAAGAAAAACAAGGTTGTTGGTTGATGTTGTTAGAGGTTTGCCGGTAGTAAAAGCTGAATCACAGTTAAAGTTTAGAAGGTTAAAAGCAACACCAATTGTTTTGAAACTTTTAAAGAGCGCTATTGCTAATGCTGAACATAATGAGAAATTGAAAAAGAGTAATTTATATATAAAAAAAATATCAGTTGACGGTGGTCCAGTTTTGAAGAGATTTACGCCAAAAGCTTTTGGTAGAGCTGGATCAATTAGAAAGCCAACTAGTCATATTGAGATTGTTTTAGCGGAAATTAAACCAAGTGAAGATAAAAAAGAAACAAGGGATCTGCCTGCTCCGACAGAAGTCGCGAGTCATCGGATCGGCAGGCACGGCAAAAAAGCAAAAGAAACTTCAAAAAAAGATATTGTAAAAAAACAAAGCACAATGAATAATAAAACAAAAAAAATAACAAGCAATAAAGAAAGAAAGAGTATAGATACTAAAAAAACTAAACAAAAAAAATAATTATATAAAACAATGGGACAGAAAGTTAATCCAAAAATTTTTAGAATGGGCATAACTATGCACTGGCCATCAAAATGGTTTAGTACGGTTGATTATGCAAAAAATTTGAAAGAAGATGTGCAAATTCGTAAATTGTTGAGAACCAAACTCAAAGAAGCAGGATTAGCTCTGATTGAAATTGAAAGATTTGTGGGCAAAATAGATGTAAATTTGCATGCTGCTAAGCCAGGATTGATTATTGGTAAGGGCGGAAAGGCTGTTGAAGATTTAAAGAAGGAAGTTATAAAAAAAGTTTTGTCTAATGAAAAAATATTGCTTAATATAAATATCCAAGAAGTCTCAAAGCCAAATTTGTCATCTGAAATAGTATTACAGAATATGGCCGGGGAAATTGAGCGTCGTATGCCTTATCGTAGAGTAATGAAACGAGCTATGGATTTGGTTAGAAAAGCTGGTGCCCAAGGCGTAAAAGTACAGGTGGCAGGTAGATTAAACGGAGCAGAAATTGCCCGAACGGAAATATTATCAGATGGTAAAATTCCATTACATACTATGAGAGCTGATATTGATTATGCTAGAGGTGTTGCCAGAACGACCTATGGTGTAATTGGAATAAAAGTTTGGATTTATAAGGGAGAAATATTTAAAAAGAATAATAAATAATATATGTTAGCGCCGAAGAAAGTAAAACATAGAAAATGGCATAAAGGCAGAATTAGAGGAAAGGCTACTAGTGGAGAAAAATTGAGTTTTGGGGCGTATGGCTTAAAAGCTCAAGAACCAAAGTGGATAACTTCACGGCAAATTGAATCCGCCCGTAGAGCTATTACCAGGTATGTACAACGTGGTGGTAAAATTTGGATTAGGATTTTTCCTGATAAGCCAGTTACAGCCAAAGGAAATGAGATGCCTATGGGAAAAGGTAAGGGCGCAGTTGATCATTATGTTGCTGTTGTAAAGCCGGGTACAGTTTTATTTGAAATGGATGGGATTGACGTAGAAATTGCTCGTGAAGCTCTGCGCCTGGCATCACATAAATTACCATGTAAAACAAAATTTATTACCAAAGAATTATAGAGATATGAAGATAAAAGATTTAAAATTAAAAAACGAAACCGATTTGCAAAAGTTGCTAGCTGAAAAAAGAGAACGGTTATTGAATTTAAGGTTTCAAGTGTCATCTGATCAGCATAAGCAAGTTAGAGAAATTCGTGATGCTAAAAAAACTATTGCTAGGATTCTGACATTATTAAATAATAAGGGTTTGCTTAAAAAGAAAGAAAATAGTACCTTGGTAGATGAAAATAAATAAATTAAACAGTTTATAGATTTGATTATGGAAAATAAATCAACAACAGAAAATACAACCAAAAAAAACAAGGAAAAAATAATTAGAAAACTTCAAGGTGAAATTGTTTCAGACAAATCTGACAAAATGATTGTAGTATTAGTAACTAGAGTGAAAATACATCCAAAGTATGGAAAGCGTTATAAAGTTTCTAAGAAGTTTCATGTACATGATCCTAAAAATCAATATAAAGTTGGTGAAATTGTAGAATTTAAGGAAATTAGACCAATTTCCAAAACCAAAAAATGGATTGTAATTAAGAAAGTATAATATGATACAAGTAGGAACAAGATTAAAAGTGGCGGATAATTCGGGTGCAAAAAGAGTGCAATGTTTTCGTATTCTTAAAGGTACTAGACATAGATATGCTGGTATTGGAGATTTAATTGTTGTGTCAGCCAAAGAAGTCCAATCTCATTCACAAGTGAAAAAAGGTGATATTTTAACGGCAGTAGTGGTTAGGACTCGCCAAAATATTAGTAGAAAAGATGGTACTACTTTGCGTTTTGATGAAAATGCAGTAGTCATTATAGATAGAAAAAATAAAGAGCCAAAAGCAACTCGTATTTTTGGTCCAGTAGCTAGAGAATTAAAGGATAAAGGATTTAATAAAATCGTTTCTTTAGCTCCGGAAGTGTTGTAGTAGACTTGTTATGTAATTATTTTTTACTATAATTCCCAAATTTTGGTCAAATTATTCAAAAATTTTTTCAGCTTAAGCTTCTAGCTAAACTTCAAAAATTGTTTGAAAAATTATAACTCAAAATTTGAAAATTTAGCTACAAAACTAATTACATAACAAGTCTAATAAGATTATAAATATATGAAAGTCAAAAAAGACGATATTGTGAAAATTAAATCAGGCAAGGATAAAGGCAAGCAAGGAAAGGTGATGCAGGTTTTTCCGCATGAAGGTAAGGTAGTTGTTGAAAATATTAATATTAATAAGAGACACCTGCGTCCTCAGAAACAAGGTGAAGCCGGACAAGTGGTTGAATTTTCTGCGGCATTTGATGTAAGTAAAGTACAATTGGTTTGTCCAAAGTGTGGTAAGGTAACTAGAATTGGATGTACTTTAAGTGAGGATAAAAAGAAAACAAGGATTTGTAAAAAATGTAAATCTAGTATATAAAATCATGAATAATTTAAGAAAAAAATATAATGAAAAAATATTACCGGCTTTGAAGGAAGAGCTTGGTTTAAAGAATGTTATGGCTGTTCCGCGTATTGAAAAAGTAATTCTTAATATTGGGGTCGGCAAGGGCTTGAAGGACGAAAAATTCATTGATAATGCTGAAGCTACTTTGGTTAGAATTACTGGACAAAAACCAGTCAGGACCAAGGCTCGTAAATCGATTTCTGCTTTTAAAATCAGAGAAGGTATGACAGTAGGATTAAAAGTTAGTTTACATGGTGATAAGATGTATGATTTTATTGAAAGATTGATTAATGTAAGTTTGCCTAGAGTAAGAGATTTTCAAGGATTGTCATTAAAAAGTTTTGATGGCCAGGGAAATTATACAATTGGGGTAAAAGAACATAATATATTTCCAGAAATAAAAGCTGATGAGATTGAGAATTTACATGGTCTTGAGATTGTTATAACAACTACAGTTAAGGATGATGAAGTAGCAAAAAAACTTTTTTTAGCTTTAGGTTTTCCATTTAAGATTAATAATAAGTAAATATGGCTACGAAAGCACAAATTGCAAAATCAAAAAAATCACTTGTTAATCCAAAGTTTTCTACTAGAGTAGTAAGAAGATGTTGGCGTTGCGGAAGAAAACGTGCATATATGAGAGATTTTGATCTTTGTCGCATTTGTTTTAGAGAATTGGCAAGTAAGGGAGAAATTCCTGGTGTTAAAAAGAGTAGTTGGTAGTAGACTTGTTGCATAATATAATTAATTAATTTTTTATAAAAAATATTTAAGTAAAGATATATGACAGATCCTATCGCAGACATGTTAACAAGAATACGTAATTCTATGGCCGTAAAGAAGTCGGAAGTTTCAATTCCTGCTTCTAAGTTAAAGGTGAAATTGGCAGAAATAATGAAGCAAGAGGGCTATATAAACAGTTATAGTGTTAATGAAAATTCAAAAATTTTAAAAGTTAATTTGAAGTATACTCCTTCAGGCAAATCTGCTATTTCTTATTTGCAAAGAGTCTCTAAACCTGGTCGAAGAGTTTACTGTGGACATGAAAATTTACCAAAGATTTTGAATGGTTTAGGAATTTCCGTTATTTCAACTTCACATGGGTTGATTACTGCCAGAGAGGCAAAACGAAAGAAAATTGGCGGTGAAGTAATTTGTCAGATTTATTAATAATAATATGAGTAGAATAGCAAAAAAACCAATAGAAATTCCAAACGGAGTAACTTTTGTAGTTAGTGAAGGAAACTATGAAGTCAAAGGTCCAAAAGGCGAGTTAATTATGAAGAAGGTACCTATGGTTATGATTGATCAGAAAGATAATCAAATAATTACAAGCATTAAAGATGAAGAAAATGGTGAACAAAAGGCTTTTTGGGGAACTGCCACTAGAGTTATTCAGAATATGTTGATTGGAGTAAGTGAAGGTTTTGTTAAAAAGCTTGAAATTAATGGTGTTGGTTATAAAGCAGAAATGAAAGGGAAGGAACTAGAATTGAATGTTGGTTATTCACATTCAATTTTATTCCCAGAGACATCCGGAGTATCTATTCAAGTAGAGAAAAATATTATAACTATTTCTGGTATTGATAAAGTACTAGTTGGACAAGTAGCTGCTAATATAAGAAAAATAAGAAAGCCTGAGCCTTACAAAGGTAAAGGAATTAAATATATTGACGAAGTTATTAGAAGAAAAGAAGGTAAACAAGTTAAGGCAGGTAGTTAAATATAAATTTATGATAAGTATTAAGAAAAAAAGAGAATTAAAACAACGGAGACATGATCGAGTTAGGTCTAAGGTTAGCGGAACTTCTGTTAGGCCACGTTTGAGTGTTTTTAGAAGTTTAAATCATATTCAAGCACAGCTCATTGATGATATTGCTGGCAAAACTTTATTAGCTGTTTCAGATAAAGGAGAAAAAGGTAATAAAAATAAATCAGATAAAGCGAGAGCGGTTGGTAAAAAAATCGCAGAATTAGCAGCTAAACAAAATATCAATGAAGTTGTTTTTGATGCAGGCGGATATAAATATCACGGACGGGTAAAAGCTTTGGCTGACGCTGCCAGAGAAACTGGATTAAAATTTTAATTTTATGAATAAAGATAACAGAAAAAAGAATACTACAAGATCAAGCAATAGGCCAGTAGACGAGTTTGAGCAAGAGATAATAGATTTAGCTCGGGTTACTAGGGTAATGGCTGGAGGTAAAAGAATGAGATTTAGAGCTTGTGTTGTTATTGGTGATCATAAAGGTAAAATAGGGTATGCGGTCGCCAAAGGAGCTGACGTAGCTATTGCTATCAACAAGGCAGTAACTAAAGCTAAGAAAAATATGTTGGAGTTAAATTTTTATAATGACACCATCCAACATGAAGTAAGATCCAAGTTTAAAGCAGCTGAAATTTTGATAAAGCCAGCTCCAACTGGTACAGGTATTATTGCGGGTGGAGCGGTTCGTAAAGTTTTGGAATTGACCGGTGTACCAAATATTGTTGCAAAAATATTGGGATCAAATAATAAAATAAATAATGTTAAAGCAACTTTCCGGGCTCTGTCTAGTTTAATAACTGAATCAGGAAATAGAAAATTAAAATCATAAAGTAACAGAATAGTATGTTGAGTTTAAATAATCTACAATCAAGTAAGAAGAAAAAAACCAAACGTGTTGGTCGTGGTAGTGCTAGTAGTGGTGATTATTCTGGAAAAGGAATGAAGGGTCAAAAATCCAGAAGCGGCGTTTCTGGTTTGAAAAAAAGAGGAATGAAATCTTGGTTAATGAAGGTGCCAAAATCAAGAGGTTTTACTAGTCCTCATAAACCAAAAGAAAATGTTAATCTTGATGACTTAAATAATAATTTTTTAGATGGCAATGAAGTAACTCCATTTATTTTGCAAACCAAAGGTTTGGTTGACGATTATCGTAGGGGAGTTAAAATATTAGGTGACGGGAAGTTAAAAAAGAAATTAATAATAAAAGTTCACGGGGTGAGCGCTTCAGCTAAAGAAGCAATCACTAAAGCTGGCGGCAGTATTGAATTAATAAAAAAAGTAAAACCAGTTAAACCTCCGTACAAAGCCTAAGAAAACAAATGGAATGGATAAAAAAAATTAGTCAAATTTGGAAAACAAAGGATATTCGCAATGACATCCTATTTGTATTGATGGTGTTAATTATTTTCAGAATTGGAGCACATATTCCTATTCCCGGAGTGGATGTTTCAGGTTTGAAAGATTTTTTTGCATCAAATCAAATGTTAGGATTACTCAATCTTTTTTCTGGCGGAGGATTGGAAAATTTTTCTATTATGATGCTAGGTGTTGGTCCTTATATTACTTCTTCAATTATTTTTCAGCTCTTAGTAATGATTATTCCAAAATTGGAAGAATTATCAAAAGAAGGAGAGGCTGGCCAAAGAAAAATAAATCAATATACCAGATGGGCTACCGTACCATTGGCTATGTTGCAAGGATATGGTTTTATTACATTATTTCAGAATCAAGGCGGATATAAAATATTAGGTGAATTAACGTCATTTCAATATATAATTGCTATAGCGACAGTAACTGCTGGTACTATGTTTTTAACTTGGTTAGGAGAATTAATTTCTGAAAGACGATTGGGTAATGGTATTTCATTATTGATTTTTGCGGGTATTGTAGCAGGACTGCCAACTACAATACAACAGACTTTTTTAGCATTTGATAAAACTCAGATAACCTCAATGGTACTTTTTGGAGTTATTGCTATAGTCACAGTTATTGGAGTTGTATTTATTACTGAAGGTCAAAGAAATATTCCAGTTTCATATGCCAGGCGGGTTCAAGGATCAAAGATGCATGGCGGAACAAATACTCATTTACCTCTTAGGGTGAATCAAGGCGGAGTAATTCCTATCATTTTTGCTATTTCTGTAATATTAGTACCGCCAATGATAGCGCAGTTTTTTACTAGAGCTAGTAGCGTTTGGCTAGCGGGTGGAGCTGATTTCGTTATTAATATGTTTAATAATCAAATTTTTTATGGAGTATTTTATTTTGTTTTGGTTGTTGCCTTTACATACTTTTATTCAGCAGTAGTTTTTAAGCCAGAACAAATAGCAGAAAATTTACAAAAGCAAGGTGGTTTTATTCCTGGAATCAGGCCAGGCAGACCAACTATTGATTATTTACAGAATACTGTTTTCAGGATTAATTTAACTGGTTCTTTATTTTTAGGTTTGATTGCTGTATTACCACTTATTTTGCGCGCTTATACTGGTGTTAATACTTTGGTGATTGGCGGTACATCCCTTTTGATTGTAGTCTCAGTGGTTATTGAAACAGTCAAAAAAGTTGAGGCTCAAATGCAAGTGCATGAGTATGATGCATATTAATAGCATGAAATTCTAAATACAAATTTTTAAATCCTAAACAAATTTTAAATAGCAAATCCAAATTACCAAAATAATTTCGGATTTAAAGCATTTGAATTTTGGTATTGTTTAAAATTTAGTATTTCTCATTTTGGATTTATTATTAATTTATTTGAGCGTGTCAAAAAACAAGATTTTTAAGTTGATTAGTATTTAGGTAATGTTTCCCGCAATTAAGGCGGGTTTGTTTATTTTTTGCCAAAATTGAGATAGAATAATAATAAGATAATAATTTATAGTTTTTTATGCAAAAAGGAAAAAATTTAAAAATAATTATTGTTGGGCCACAAGGATCTGGCAAAGGTACGCAAGCGGAAATGATTGCAACTGAATATAAAATTGCTAACATCTCAACCGGAGTAATGTTCAGGGAAGCAATCAAAAATCAAACCGATCTTGGTCGGGCGGTTCAGAGCATTATGATGCAAGGTGATTTGGTTCCAGATAAATTAACTAATGAGTTGATTAAAGAAAGATTGGGTAAAAGCGATTGCAAAAAAGGATTTATTTTAGATGGTTATCCTCGTAATTTAGCGCAGGCTGAATATTTGTTAGCCATTCATAATATTAGTCATATTTTTGAAATTTGGGTATCAGACAAAGAAGCAATAAAGAGAATTTCGGGTAGAAGAATGTGTAGCTGTGGCATGACTTATCATTTGGAATATAATCCACCAAAAATAGCTGGTGTTTGTGATAGATGTGATGGTAGATTATTTTTAAGAGATGATGATACAGAAGAAGCGGTTAAGCAACGATTAAAGATTTATCATCAGGAAACAGAATCAATTATTAGTTTTTTTGAGAAAAAAGGAATACATTATCGAATTAACGGAGAACAAAAAATTCCAAATGTATATAAAGATGTAAATAAAATATTAAATAAAATATTAAATGACAATAAGAAAAAAAAGCAAACAAGATATTGAAAATTTAAAACTCGGAGGTAAATTATTATCTGAAACTTTGTTTGAAGTAGCGGAAATAATAAAGCCGGGCATTAGCACTAAAGAATTGAATTTGAAAGCTGAAGAGTTTATTTTACAAAAAGGTGCTAAACCTTCTTTTAAGGGTTTTGACGGGTTTCCAGCAGCTCTTTGTACTTCAGTAAATGAGCAATTGGTTCATGGTATACCCACGGATTATAGATTGAAGGAAGGTGACATAATCGGGATTGATTGCGGGTTATGGTATAAGGGATTATGCACTGATATGGCGCTGACTGTACCAGTTGGAAAGATTGATAAGGATAGTCAAGATTTAATAGATGTTACTAAGACTTCTTTGGATATTGGTTTGGAAATGATAAAGCCTGGTAATACCATAGGTGATTATGGTTTCGCTGTACAAAAATTTGTAGAGAACAAAAATTTAACTATTATCAGAGGTTTAGTTGGTCATGGAGTTGGTTATGAAGTTCATGAACCACCACAAATTCCGAATTTTGGCGAACAAGGCAAAGGATTGGTATTTGAGTCTGGGATGGTAATAGCTTTAGAGCCAATGGCATCTCGTGGTGATTATAATATTATTACAGCTGACGATGGTTGGACTATTTCAATGGCTGATGGTTCTAGGTCAGCTCATTTTGAGGTTACTCTAGCATTAACTGATGACGGATATGAAATTATTACTCCTAAAATTTGGTGAGTTAGTGTTTAGTTGTTACCTGCCTGCTCCTCGAGTCTGAGCCCGAGGCTCACCTTAGAGCGATGACCGGTAGGCAGGGATTGTAGTTTTTAGATAGTGGTAGTTTATTTACCTCGCCATTAAACAAGTAATCACTAAAAATTACAAACTAATACCTAAAAACTAGTTTATGAAATTATTAGGAATAGATTATGGGCAAAAAAAAGTTGGTTTGAGTTTATCCTCGGGTAGAGTGGCTATGCCATGGAAAGTCTTGAAAGATTTTAATAGTGAATTGGATTTAATTAATCAGATAAAAGAGATAGTTGAGATTGAGAGCATAGAAAAAATCATTATCGGATTACCAGTTGGTCTGAACAATCAAGAAACTACTCAAACTGAAATAGTAAAAAAATTTATTAATTTGTTGAATAACAGTTTTGATATTCCAATAATGCCTGAGGATGAACGTTTGACCTCAAGTATGACCAAGCATCAGGAAATTTCAGGTAGTGATGACGCTCAGGCAGCTGCTAATATTTTGCAGCTTTATTTAGATAAAAATTTTAAATAAACATGGAAATAAATCAGACAATTTGGTTTTATATTTTGCCATTTGTTTTTTCATTTATTTTAATCCATCCTATAACTTGGTTGGTAAGGAAAGTAGCGTTAAGATATCAGATAATGGATATTGCGAATGTTTCTAGGAAAATTCAAAGGTCGCCTGTTCCTTTACTTGGCGGTTTGGCGATTTT
Source organism: bacterium (assembly GCA_030666865.1). Classification (GTDB taxonomy): domain Bacteria; phylum Patescibacteriota; class Patescibacteriia; order S139-126; family S139-126; genus DAOUWZ01. Next base: position 49,866 of record DAOUWZ010000004.1, read on the forward strand.
TATATCCTTATTTATTGCTATGGCTGTTTTTTATAAATTTGGTTTTTTAACAGATAGTAAGATTCAGCCAATATGTTTGTTAGGAATTGTATTAGCTTCATTATTGTTGGTTATTGGCGGAGTACTTGATGATAAATACAGTCTAAGTCCAACCAAACAGTTTATTTGGCCAATCATGGCTTGTTTATTAGTTTTATTATTTGGTTTAAAAGTGAGTTTCATAACCAATCCATTTGGCGGTATTTTATATATGGATAATTGGCAATTGAATATATTTGGTGTCATGCTATATCCCTTAGCTCAAGGTTTGGCTTTTTTTTGGCTTTTGGGAATGATATATACTACTAAGTTTTTAGATGGACTTGATGGTTTGGTTTCAGGTATAGCTACTATAGGCGCGATTGTGATTTTTATCGTGTCACTGTCATGGGACATTCCTTTTTCAGGAACTTCAGTTTTTGCTTTAATAATAGGGGGTTTATTTGCTGGATTTTTAATTTGGAATATTTTTCCTGCTAAAATATTTTTGGGAGAAGCTGGGGCTACTTTAGCCGGTTTTTTATTGGGAGTAGCTGCTATTATTTCCGGAAGTAAAATTACTACAACCCTGCTTGTTATGGGATTGCCAATTTTAGATGTAGTTTGGGTAATATTTCGTAGAGTATTTTTGGAAAGAAAATCGCCTACTCACGGTGATCGGAAGCATTTACATTTTAGGTTGCTTGATTCAGGTCTTTCTCACACTCAAGCGGTTTTGGTTTTATATTTTTTTGCAGCCGTGTTTGGCTCTTTGTCGCTTTTTAATACTAGTCAAGGTAAATTGATATTACTTATCGTGTTGGTATTGAGTATGATTATTCTTGGTTTTTATTTGGTAAAAAATTATCATCTTGTCACCTCGTCATCTTATCACTCTACGAGTGATATTCTAGACATAGATGAGGATATTTCAAAAAGAGAAGCAAAAAAATCGAGGAATGAAAAATTAAATAAGTCAGATGAATAGAATTTTTATTGTGATATTTTGTTTATTTTTGCTTAATGGTTGTACTGCCAAGATAGATGTTTCTGATAAGAGAGAGTCTGAAGTTTTATTTCCAAAAAAATTGATTATAAATAACAAAACAATCAGTGTTGATTTAGCCACCACTAGAGATGAACAAGCAACTGGACTAGCTGGAAAATCCGAGTTAGCTGATGATTATGGCTTGCTGTTTTTGTTTGATAATAAGCGGATTAGAAATTTTTGGATGAAGGGAATGATAGTGCCAATTGATATTATTTGGATAAATGATAATGAAATAGCATATATTACGGAAAAAGTGTCTTTAACAGCGAAAGGAGAGCCTCATCAACTATATTCGTCTAGCAAGTCTGTTGATAAAGTTTTAGAGGTTAAAGCTGGTTTAGTTGAACAGAATGGATGGACGATTGGAGATAAAATTCAATATATTGAGTAAATATCAGTCTTGACATTAGGTCAATAATCATATAATATATTTATACTGTGTATTAATATTAAAAGATAGAAAATATGTCATTTGCAGTAATAAAAACAGGTGGAAAACAATATTTAGTAGAAGAAAAATCTAAAATTAAAATTGAGAAATTAGCTGTAGAGGAAGGCGCCAAAGTGACTTTTTCCGAAGTCTTACTTGCTGCTGATGAAAAGGGAAATGTAAATTTAGGCACCCCATTTTTGAAAGATGTTTCTGTTGAAGCAACCGTTATAGTTCAAACAAAGGCTAAAAAAGTAACTGGCGTGCATTATAAGCCAAAAACTAGGAACAAAAAAAAATTCGGACACCGACAAAATTTTACCGAAGTGGAAATAGTCAGTTTATCTATATAGAATTTGATTATTTATTAGAATTTATTCAAAAAGTCCACTTTGTTTTATCAAGGTGGTTTTTTGATTTACGATTTAAGAAATAATAAGTTTTAATTTGATTTATTCATAAATCTTAAATCATAATTCTTTTAATATTATTTTTTGTAAAATAATATTAAACTATATTTCCCGGCGATTATTAATAGCTTCGGTTAAGGTTATCTCATCCGCATATTCTAGATTGGCTCCTACTGGCAGACCCCTGGCTAACCTGGTAATTTTTATATTTAATGGTTTGAGTATTTTTGTAAGATAGAGCACAGTTGTTTCACCATTCATATCTGGATTGAAAGCCAATATTACTTCTTTAATATGGGTGTTTGACTGTTTGATTCTATTTATTAGTCCAGGAATTTTAATGTGATCAGGGCCAAAACCTTCTAATGGTTCAAGCATTCCATTAAGTATATAATACACTCCTTGAAAGTTATGCGTTTTTTCAATTGCGCCTAAATCTTGATGATTTGAAATAATACATAGTATTGAACCATTTCTTTTGGTGTCATTACATATTTCGCAAGGATTAATTTCTGAGAAGTTATTGCATAAATTACATTTGGTGATTTTATCTTTAACGTGCAGTAAATTTTGAGAAAATTCTTCAATATCTTTATTTGATTTTTTTAACAAATGAAAAACCAACCTCTCGGCAGTTTTTGGTCCGATAGTTGGCAGGTGAGCAAATGATTCAATTAGTTTTTCAATTGGTTGAGGATAATTAGTCATAAGAAAGTATTATGTATCAAGTATTATGTATTAAGTATTAATACAAAAATCAAAAGTTTGGTACAATATTAATAATTTCTAATTACTCTAATTATATTAATTTCTAACTAAATCCCAAATAATAAAAGTTTTTTAAGTTTTTAGTCATTGCAAATTAATTGGTATTTGTTTAGGTCAATTAGGTTAATTAGAAATTAGGCTAATTATTTTTGTTTTATATTTTACATTATCAATTATCATTTTGATTTTTGAATTATATCTAACACTTAATACTAGTTAATTCCCGGCAGGCTCATGCCTGAATCTTTTATTTTTGCAGCCATAATTTTGTGAACTTTTTTTATAGCATGTTCGTGAGTTCTGATAATATTTTTTTCCAAATCAGATTTTTTGTTGGGGGATAGCAATTCTTCTTTAATGTTAATATTTTTTATTTTTTGATTACCATCCATAGTAATACTTACTCCTCTGTGATCAACTGTAAACTCTTCTTCTGATAATGAATTTTGCATTTGCTTAGCTTGAGTTCTAAGCTCTTTGATTTGTTTTAGTTTGGAAAATGAAGGCATAGATTAGTTGTTAGTGATTAGGTTATAGTTGTTAGTGATTAGGTTATAGTTGTTAGTGATTAGGAATTTTATCTAAAACCTATCACCTACAACCTATAACCTAGAATTGTGGTTCTGGCATTGGGGTTGTATTTTTAGCTTTATTTTCAAATCTGACTTTTTCTTCATTAAAAATAAGTTCAATCTTGCCAGTTGGTCCGTTTCTGTGTTTAGCTATGAATATTTCAGCAATATTTCTGCGATCAGGATCAGTTTCTTCTCGTTTATACATATATTCCCTATAAATAAACACAACAATATCTGCATCTTGTTCAATAGAACCAGATTCTCGTAAGTGAGCGAGTTTTGGAATAGGGGGTTTTTCAAGTTCAACTGCACGGGAAAGTTGAGAAAGGGCAAGTACTGGTATATTTAGTTCGCGAGCTAAAGCTTTTAAAGCCCTGGTAATTTCAGCTACTTCTTGGACGCGGTTATCACTATTTTTTGATCGACCTTCCATCAATTGCAAATAGTCAACAACTATTAGCTCAAGTCCGTGTTCGCTTTTTAGTCTTCTGGCTTTAGTTCTCAGTTCCATTATATTTGATGAAGCGGAATCGTCAATAAATATTGGCGCTTCGGAAAGCGTGGCCATAGCATGACCAATGCGAGGAAAATCATTATCAGTTTCTCGGTCAGATAAGCGGCCAGTTCGCATTTTCCATAAATCAACTCCAGCTTCAGCGCAAAGCATACGGTCAACCAATTGTTCTTTACTCATTTCCAATGAAAAAATTCCGACTGGATGTTTATTTTTGCCGATCAGCCTGGCAATATCAAGGGCTAAAGTAGTTTTACCCATTGACGGTCGGGCTGCCAATATTATTAAGTCTGATTTTTGCAAGCCAGCCAGTTTATTATCCAGATCATAAAAACCGGTTGGCACACCTCTGATTTTTCCGCCTTCCTTATGTAATTCGTCAATTCTTTCAAAAGTATCATCTAAAACAGATTTAACAGGAATAAAATTTTGCTTTAAATGTTTCTGGGAAATTTGAAATATTTTTTGTTCAGCTTGATCAAGCAGGGCATCAACTTTTTCTTCTTCGCTGAATCCCAATGAAGTTATTTCCTGAGCTGCAATTATCATTTTTCTAAGCGCTGCTTTTTTCTGGATAATATTGGCATAAGAGACAATATTTGAAGAAGTAACCACGGCGTTAGTCAGTTCTGTTAGGTAAGTCCGGCCGCCAATTTTTTCCAGAATTTTTTTCTCAGTCAGTCGATTGGTCAAACTAAGCAGATCAATTGGTTCTCTTTCTGAATATAATTCCAACATTAGTTCAAAAATATTTTGATGAGATTCTTTATAAAAATCTTCAGTAGAGATAGTGTCAGCGATTTTTGATATCGCATCGGAATCAATTAAAATAGAGCCCAAAACATTAGTTTCAGCCTCCAGATTTTGTGGTGGTAATTTTTCAATATTATTACTCATAGTAGTATTATTTTACTTCAATAACTGTAGATTTTCAAGAGTATTATTGTACAGAGGTAATCCACTTGTAATAAACATATAAATTGGCTAAGATAAGCTAATTGGTTGTTTAAAAAGTAAACGGGAGGTTGTTATGTTGAATAAAATATTATTAATTTTTGTATTTTTATTGATTTTAATTTGCGGATTTTTAGGTTTAAAAACAGTTTCATTGGAAAATAAAATCAATAAAATTCAGTCAGATTATAAACAAGTTCACTCGCTTATGATTCAAAGAATGTATTTTCATGATTTCATAGTGCCAGATTCAATTTGTTTTGGCAGATATGTAGTGCCGTTGATTGATATTAAAGATAAGGTTTTTGATAGAATGGTATTATTCGCCAGTAGAACTGATAGACTAGTACAAATTAAAAGGCGTTCCATTCAATATTATTATATTCCTGATATTTTACAGGAATCTGGTATTCATTCAGATAAATGGTATTTAGCTAAATATGAAAGTTTGCTTAATATATATGCGAAATCATCAATGTGGGCTGTTGGTATGTGGCAATTTAAGAAGTCTACGGCTAGGTCGTATGGCTTAGTTATCAATTATTATATTGATGACCGCCTAGAGCCGGTTAGATCAACCAGAGCTTTTGTTAAGCATTTTAAATATTTGTTAAATAAAAATACAAATTCATTGGTTAATAGTATGGCTGACTATAATCGTGGCGAGTCAAATATGAATAGATTGATTAAAATGAGTAAGATTGATGATTATTTTCGGTTGAGCGGAAATGGTATGCCAGAACAAACAAAATATTATGTTCCAGGAATAGTTGCTTTGAAGTTGCTTGAACAGACTGAATTTTATAAGCAATTAAATATTGGCGTGATGCCAGAGATAGTGCAATGGGTTGAACAAGAAATATATGTTAGGAAAAATATTCATTTAGAAAAATTTAATAATTTTTTAGGTGATGACAGTTTTATGCATCTTAATCCGCAGTATATCAGATATATAATTCCGAGGGGCAAACGAACTGTAGTTATTTTTTTAAAACATCAGGAAAAGTTTACTGAATTTTGTAAATTAAATAATATTAAAACTTATTAAACATGCAGTTATTTTCCCTTTTCAAGCAGGGAAAAGGAAATAGGTATTTAAATAGGTATTTTAATACCTATTTAAATCTTGAATTAACTCCGTTCTGCAGTAGCGAGACGGAGTTTTTATTTTTATAATAAAATTAATATAAAGGCTTGCATTATTTGTTGATATTTGTTATATTTATTTTGCTGTTTTTTTGGCAGTTTTTTTATATAAAATATTATTACCAGTTAATTGTTAAATGTCCCGCCCGCCATGCTAGTCGTAGGTGTTGCGGGCAGGTAATAGTTATCTTGGGCCGTTAGCTCAGTTGGTAGAGCGCCAGGCTTTTAACCTGGGCGTCACAGGTTCGAATCCTGTACGGCCCACCATAAAAAAGTTTGTTCATCACCTAGTGGTGTGCAAACTTTTTTTATTTTGATTGTTTCAGGATTCGAACGGGCAGGAGCGAGTATTGAGCAGAGCGAAATAAACGAGCGACGACCAAAGCGAGTAAGCGTAGCTTTGGGCGCTGCCCAGTACAACGAAGTTGAGTGAAGCGAAACGAGGCGGAAATCCCTGCCTGCCGGCAGGCAGGCTGTACGGCCCACCATTCGACTCGCTCCTATAAGGAGTTCGCTCATGGTCTGCAGCACTAACATGCTTTTGACCACTCTCATTTATTATCTTCGCGAGTCGAATGCCCTGAGCCTGCCGAAGGGCAAATTTAAAAATCTCTTAACCTATAAAATACTTTGCATATTTAGCACGCTGTAATGATGAATCTTTATATATTGGTTCTTGTACTAACATTGAAGCTAGAGAAATAAAAGACAATAAAGGTGAAGGTGCTCAGTATACAAAACAAAGACAACCTACAAAAATAATATATTTTGAAAAGTTTGATAGTTTGGTTGAAGCTACTAGACGAGAGAAACAAATTAAAGGATGGATTTGTGAAAAGAAAGAAAATTTAGTGAAGTATGGTCATCCGACAAAATTTAGTAATAGTTATTAATGCCTTTATTTAAGGTGTTTTTTGTTTAGGGTGTTTGGGTCGTTTGAATTTTTTGATATAATAATTATATGAAAAAGAAAATAAATTTTATTTTAATAAACGGTCCAATGGGTTCTGGTAAATCAACCATTGTAAAGTTATTACATCCTAAATTGAAAAGAACGGCTTTATTAGGAGGGGATAGAATTAAGTGGTTCATGTCAGATTTTAAAAGGAGTAGGAAAAATAATGAAATAGTACATAAGGTTATAATGCGAATGTGTGATGAATACTTAAAAAATGGAATCAGTATCTTACTTGATCAAGGTTTTTATTCAGAAGAAAGAGCTGATAAGTATTTGAAAATAGCAAAGAAATATAACTGTGTAATTAAATTTTATCATCTGCAGGCACCTCGTCAGATTTTATTGGATAGAATAAGAAAAAGACCAACTGCTAAAATGGCCGATAAGCCCGTACCAAAAACAAGGGTGCTTAGAAATTTGAGAAATCACAATAAGATTAAATATACTAATGCAACTATTATTGATACCTTTCAGAAAAAACCCAAGGAAGTAGTAGATTATATTCTCAAAGATTTGTAAGACGCTTTGATATCAGTATTTGATAAGCTAGTTCTAAAATTAACCCACAAAGTTCACCACTGCAGAATCACCTTTATCTAAGGTGTTTTTTGTTTAGGGTGCGCATTTAGTCATTTAAAAATCTAACTTTACCTCCTACGGTTGAGACATATATTTCCTAACTTTAAGATTGCTTAATTTTCTTAATTTTTTCATCAATTATGCGTTTTAATGTCATTGGGTTTAAGGATAAATATAATACA
>DAOUWZ010000007.1 GCA_030666865.1 bacterium
GCTTTCTTTAAAGGATGGCTGCTTCTAAGCCAACCTCCTAGTTGTTTGAGAATCAATACTACCTTATCCACTTAACTTGAATTTAGGGACCTTAGATTGAGATCTGGGCTGTTCCCCTTTTGACCAGTGGAGCTTAGCCCCCACGGTCTGACTCCCTGAGTATTAACTACTGGCATTCGGAGTTTGGTTGAGTAGGGTAGGATTTCTCCCCCCAAACCCATTCAGTGCTCTACCACCAGCAGGAACCTCAGAGGCTAGCCCTAAAGCTATTTCGGAGAGAACCAGCTATTACCAAGTTCGATTAGCATTTCACCTCTAACCACAAGTCATCCCCTCGTGTTGCACGACGAGTGGGTTCGGACCTTCAGTCAGTTTCACCTGACCTTCATCCTGCCCATGGTTAGCTCACTTGGCTTCGGGTCTTATGCTTATTGCCTTTCAACTAAAAGTTGAGATCGCCGGTTAAGACTCGGTTTCCCTACGCCTTCTCCCTGAACAGGGATTAAACAAGCAATAAACACAAACTCGTTGGCTCATTCTTCAATAGGAACGCCGTCATCCCGCGAACGCGGGACTCCGACTCCTTGTAGGCACACGGTTTCAGGTACTATTTCATCACCCTAACCGGGTTACTTTTCACCTTTCCCTCACGGTACTAGTTCGCTATCGATCATCAAAAGTATTTAGCCTTAACGCATAATCGCGCCAGATTCCCACAAGATTTCACGTGTCCCGTGGTACTCAAGAACATTACCAGAGAGTATATAACTCCTTTCGCGTAAGGGGCTTTCACCCGCTATGGCGCCACTTTCCAGAGGCTTCCACTAGGAAGGCTATATTAAGTTGCACTCTCTCTTAATATCCTCAAAATATAAATGTAATGTCTTACAACACCCTATAAAGTATTAGACTTGAGGTCATTGAATTATCAATCCTTCAACCTAAAAGATCAAAGAATGAACGATAATATATCTTTATAAGGTTTGGGCTGTTCCCCGTTCGTTCGCCACTACTAAGGGAATGATTAGCTTTTAACTAGCAACTTCTAGCCGAAGCTGTCAGCTACTAGTTAAAAGCTAATATCAGTTGTTTTCTTTTCCTCCAGGTACTAAGATGTTTCAATTCCCTGGGTTATCTTTACTTACCTATGTATTCAGTAAGCAATGACCCCGCATTACCGAGGCCGGGTTTCCCCATTCGGAAATCCCCGGTTCAAAGGTTGCTTATCACCTAACCGAGGCTTATCGCAGATTGCTACGTCCTTCATCGTCTTTTGATGTCTAGGCATCCACCGTGTGCCCTTATTAATTTAACCACAAGAATAGCATCGGCTAATTCTTGGGTTGCAAAATTGCATGACTAATTAATCATTTAATCGTAAATAATTAATTTATTTTCAACCCATGCTCTTTGCGAAGAGCCGGGTCAAATTTTGTTACTACTATATTTAATTTTCAAATTACAGTCATAACAATCAGAGAGGCAATTGATACTAACATGCGAATTTATACAAATTTTTTCGTACTTACTCGTATATCAGCATCGTGCTTTAGGGAAACAAAAAACCGCTTAGACAAGCGGCAGACTTTTTTAGTCAACTAAAAATTAATCATCCGCTTGTTGAGTTTTTTTGATAAATAAATATTTTTTGCATAATTTTTGTGCTTATCTAATATACGCTAATTTTTTAGCTTTTGCAAGGCTTTAGTGTGGAAAACCTGCGTACACATAGTGTACACCAAAATCACTGTTTTGTCAATTATAATAATAAAAAATGAGGGGTTTATACCTCATTTTTTATTATTATAATTGAAACATAGTAGCGATATTTGGATGAAGGATTTTTTTACTCAATAGTGTTCAATAAATGAAAAATTTCTGAGCGCGTGCGGATGATCCGAAGTTTCTTTACGCAAACCCTTACAGGATTACTCTCACTAGCTCCCCTGCCTGCCAAATGCCTGGTGCCGAAGGGGAGACTCGAACTCCCACGAGATTACTCTCACCAGCTCCTAAGGCTGGCGTGTCTACCAATTTCACCACTTCGGCATAAGGCACCTAGCAGGCAGATCTACCAATTTCGGCAGGCAGACACCACCCCGGCACGATTTAATTAATAACTATATATACCAATCCTAATTAAAATACGAAAATTAATCCTCATTGTCAACAGTATATATTATAGTATAATTAAAAATGAAATGATTGCAAAATTATTTTATAGCAAAATTTAATTCATTTCATACGAGACAAGGAAGACAAACAAAAATATTTGAAGCGTAGCAGTAGCTACGGTGAAAGTATTTTTGTGCTAGTCTGACGAAATCGCAGTTGAAATGAATGAATTTATAGCTAAAATAGCTTTGCAATCATTTCATCAATAACTAAATGGCTAATGCCAAGGAGAGAGCAAAACTTTTTTTATATCAAACCAGCGCTGTTTTTTACAGTAGTGTTTTTTATTTTATGTAATGTATCCTCTATTCAAGCTGAAGAATCAAACATCCAGCCAGAAAACATAATAATTTCGGAAATAATGATCAACCCGAAATCAGTTAAAGATACGGACGGAGAATGGCTGGAAATATATAACAATACTGAATCTGACTTAAATTTAATAAACTGCACTTTCAAAGATAATGGCACTAACGAATTTCAAATAAATGGAGACTTAATAATTTCTGGTAATGACTTTTTAGTCTTAGGGAAAAATGATGATATAGAAATAAATGGCGGTCTGAATATTGATTTTGTTTATACTAGCTTCACTCTAGCTAATACTGAGGATGAAATTATTTTGATTTGTGATGAAATTGAAATCGACAAAGTAGAATATAGTAAAGATCTGGATTTTAAAATCCCAGAAGGAAAATCAATATTTGTCATTGATTATAGTAAGGATAATAATTCTGCGGACAATTGGTGTGAATCTACTAGTGAATTCGGCAGTGGCGACTTTGGCACTCCTGGTGGCCCAAATGACGCTTGCGAATTAAATAATGAAGAAGATGATCCACCAGACATTCCCAAAAATAATCCGCCGATAGCAGAAGCTGGCGAGGACATAGACGCCAACACCAATCAAGAAATTATTTTTGACGCTTCTGAGTCGTATGATATAGATGAAGACACTCTAATTTATACCTGGAATTTTGGTGATGGCAATACTACTAATAAAAAAATAAGCACTCATAGTTACGAAAAAGAAAATGTTTATTTAGTAGTGCTGACAGTTGACGATGGAATGGTAACTCAAACTGATTCACTGACTGTTATAGTGTCAAACAATCAAACTACTTCAACTGAAACTAGCATTATCATTAATGAACTATTACCCAACCCAGCTGGTAGTGATAATGGCGAATGGATTGAACTAAAAAATACTTCTGACAAACCAGCTAATGTTGAGGGATATAAAATTTCTGATGCTACTGATAAAAAATATACTATTAAATCTGAAAAAATTGGCAATACTACAATACCTGCCAATGGATTTTTATTAATCTACAAAAATCAATCAAAAATTTCACTCAACAATACCAAACAAGAAACTGTCAGATTATATTCTCCAAATGATAAATTAATTGATGAAACAACTTATTCTGATACTGCCAAAGAAAATATTAGTTATGCAAATTTTGATGGAATTTGGGATTGGACAACAATACTAACACCAGGCAATGACAATATTCTAGCTCGACCCAAATCTTCTAAACAGGATATTAAAATTGAAAAAAATTCCAATCCACCAGCAAAAGAATCAACAAGCACCGAGATAACATCCGAACAAATCATCCAGATAGAAAATGAATGTCAAAAAGAGAATTTGGACAATATTATTATCAATGAACTTTGGCCTTCACCAGAAGGTGATGATCGGGAAAAAGAATTTATCGAATTGAAAAATCTAAATAATTTTGATGTAAATATTTGCGGATGGCAATTGACTGATCGAAATCATAAATATATTTTACCTAATAATTCCTTTGTTGCTAAAAATGATTTTCTGCTAATTTCACGCCAACAAAGCAGGATTAGTTTAAACAATGCTGGTGATACCATCTCTTTATTTGATTCTGCGGATAAATTGATTGAAGAAGTTAATTTTTCATCAGCCAAAACTAATTTATCGTGGTCGAAAAATAAAACTGGCGCTTGGAAATGGACTAGTGAAGTTACTCCGGCTGAAGAAAATATATTTCTTGAGTTAATTGATGAAAAAAATCAAAAGGCAAAGACTAATAGCAAAAATAAAAATTACTACCAGACTATTAATATTGATGAAATCAACAATTATCCGGCTGGACAAAAATTTATTATCCAAGGTCTGGTAACAGCTCCGCCCGGAGTATTGGGTACGCAAATTATGTATATCAGCGGCAGTAGAGGTTTACAAATATATCAATATAAAAAAGACTGGCCTAATATTTCTTTAAATGATTTTTTAGAAATAAAAGGCGAGCTATCTTATGCTTATGGTGCACCCCGCCTGAAAGTAAAAAATAAAAGCGATATTATACTTTTAAATAAACAAACTGAAAAAATTGAAGAACTATCTATCACCGAAATAATGCTATTGGACGACAGTATGGTAGGCGCTTTAATTAAAGTTGGCGGCGAAGTCATCGAAAAAAGTTCAAATAAAATCTTTATTGATGACGGCAGTGGAGAAATCGAAATTTATATAAAATCTTCCACAGGTATTAGTTTGCCTGAAATAAAAGAGGGTGATATACTTGAAGCAACAGGAATCTTAACTAAAAGTTCAAATAAAATTAAAATCTTTCCCCGTTATTTAAATGATCTCAAGGTGGTTTCAGTAAAAGGATGGTCAAATGATTCCAAATTCATTCCAGTAGAAATAAAAAAAGATAATTTTATTCAAATCACCAATTTTTTATTTGTAACTTGCGCTGGAATTATCATTATTCTTATTAGCCAAATTTATAAATTAAAGCAAAAAAGATGGAGAAAAAAGAGCAATCAAAAATAACCGATTTCCATAGTTTTTGGAAAATTATTGTTTTGGTTTGTGTAGCTATTATTGCTGAAGGAGTAATTCTTTGGGCAGCTACTTCAGACATGGCTGTTGACTGGACCTATGAAACTGTTATCGCTCCAAGAGTTGTGGCAGAAGAAATTAACGCTGAAGCGAACACTATTCTGAATGAAACTGTTGAAATAGGCGAAGTAGAAGAAGTTTTGTAACCATCTCAACAAACTTCTTCACAAAAAAACACTCATTACGCTGCGGACAAGAGAATTTTTACTAGGTAAATAAAAGCGCAAGCCTTTAAACCCTAATAAAAAACCCCATGCTTGTCGTGCCCGCAGTGAAATGAGTGTTTTTTATATAGTAATTATTTAGCAACATTTTTAAAGTTGACTATACAATTTAACATAAGTTTTAAAACTTGTCAAGTCAGGCAATATCCCCTATATTTAAAATAGTTAATCATAATAATAAGAGTGTAGAAAAATATGAAAATATCTGTAAAAAAACAAACTTTGGAGACAATAAATAGTGGTTTTTTAATTGTTAATTTATTCGCAGGTGAAACCAAACCAGGCGGAGGAACCGGCGCAGTTGATAAAAAACTAAAAGGTTTAATAAGTAAAAATATCAAACAACTAAAATTTAATGGCTCTAAGTCAGGTGATTTCTTTATTTTTGATAATCCAAAAAACCATACCAAAAAAATAATGGTGATTTCGCTTGGCAAACAAGCTGATCTGGATTTTGAAACAATCAGACAAGTGGCTGCGACTTCAATATTAGAGGCAAAAAAACACAAAGTAAAAACAGTTGCGACAATTCTGCATGGAGCTGGTATTGGCAATCTGGATGCAAAAAAATGCGCCCAAACAATGGCGGAAGGATTTTTACTCAACAATTATTCCTTTAATAAATATCAAAAAAACCAAACTGCTAATAAAAATACAATCAAAGAAATTATTATCTGTCAAAAAAATGAAGAAAAAATATCTGATATAAAAAAAGGAATCAATGAGGGAATTATTTTTGCCAAAGGGCAAAATTTCGCCAGAGATTTAGTCAATGAACCACCAGAAATTTTATATCCAAAAACTTTAACTGAAATTGCCAAACAAATTGCCAAAGATTCATCTTTTATTGATATAAAAATTTATACAAAAAAAGAAATTATTCAAATGAATATGGGAGCTTTTTTGGCAGTTGACCAAGGTAGTGCCAAAGATCCATATTTTATTCACTTAACATATAAACCAAAAGAAAAACCAGTCAAAAAAATAGCTTTAGTCGGTAAAAGTATAACTTTTGATTCTGGCGGACTGTCTTTGAAACCATCAGACTCAATGGTAACTATGAAAATGGACATGGCCGGTGGAGCAACGATTTTAGGAATATTTTCGACACTCAATATTCTAAAACCAAATATGGAAATTCACGGAATTTTACCTGCTTGCGAAAATATGCCCTCTGGTGAAGCTATTAAAGTAGACGACATTGTCAAAGCTGGCAATGGAAAAACTATCGAAGTGGTAAATACCGATGCTGAAGGCAGAATGGCTTTGGCTGATGCTCTAGTGTATGCAGAAAAATTAAAACCTGATGAGATTATAGACCTAGCTACTTTAACTGGCGCAGTAATTATCGCTCTCGGAAATGATATCGCCGCTTTGATGACTGATAATGATAAACTCAATAAAAAACTAACTACTGCCAGTAAACTATCAGGAGAAAAAATATGGCCTCTACCACTTGAAAAAACATACCAAGAACATATCAAAAGCGAAGTGGCTGATATAAAAAATATTGGTAAAAAAGGCGCAGCGGGCACAATATCGGCCGGGCTATTCTTGAAAGAATTTATCAAAAATACTCCTTGGGCTCATCTTGATATTGCTGGCCCGGCTTGGAACGAAACTAAGCATCCACTCAATCAACAAATTGGGGGTTCAGGTTTTGGGGTAAGACTTTTACTTGAGTATATTTTACAAAAATAAACTATATTCTATAGATAAACTCGGTTTAGTGAGTCCCTAAACCGAGTTTATCTATAGAATGGTTGATTAGTAAGAGGTTCGACCGTTTCAAGGCGGTCGGACATCTTGTTTTAAAATTTATTTATCCTTACTACTAGCAAATCTTTCAAACGCGCGCAATACTTCCAAAGGCAAGGCAAATATCACTGTATTTGACTGGTCAGAACTTAAATCATTCAAAGTATTCAAAGTCCGCAAATGCAAAGCCCCAGTTTGTTCATGCAACATCTCAGCCGCCCGGGCTAAATTACCCGCTGCTTCCACTTCACCGCCTGATTTGATAACTACTGCCCGACGTTCACGTTCAGCTTCTGCCTGCTTGGCAATTACCCGCTGCATATCATCTGGCAAAATAACATCTTTCAACTCTACCGACTCCACGCTAATACCCCAAGGATCAGTAGCTTTATCAACTATGCTTTTTATTTTCTCAGCGGCTTGTTCGCGGTTAGCTAACAATTGATCAAGCTCCAATTCACCGCAAACATTACGCATAGTAGTTTGCGCTAGTTGCGAAACAGCGAACTTAAAATTCTCAACTTCCAAAATTGCCTTGGCAGAATCCGATACTTTATAATAAATCACCGCATTAATTTTTGCTGAAACATTATCCTTGGTAATCGCTTCCTGAAAAGGCACGTCAACTGTTTTAACCCTGATATCCACTTTTTGCATACTTTGAATAATAGGAAATACCAAGCGCCATCCTGGTTCTGCCACAAATTTATACTTACCCAGTTGAAATTTCACTCCTCGCTCATATTGATCTATTTGTCTTATGCTTATTAGAATTACAAAAATAATAACAATAAATAAAATTGGCAAAAATCCCATAGATTTTTATTAATGATTAGTTACTTATAATATATAGAATAATTAAAATTTATACAAATAAACAATTAATTCACTTTACTTGTCAAACTAGTTGGAAAAAGATAAGATTTATATAAGTTAATAGACTTATTGCGTAATTGGTTTTGTAATAAGTCTAATAATAAAAATAGCGTAAACATGGAAGATAGAATAATTTCCCCGTCATCCAAAGATGAAGATATTAAAATAGATTCTAGTATCAGGCCAAAAAAAATGGCTGATTTTGTTGGTCAAAAAAAAGTAAAACAAAATCTTGATATTTTCATGACGGCGGCGAAAAAAAGAGGCGAACCAATTGAACATGTCTTGTTTTATGGGCCGCCAGGCTTGGGCAAGACAACTCTATCACATATTATTGCCGCAGAAATGAATGCCAATGTCAGAATAACATCAGGGCCAGCTATCGAGCGAAGCGGCGACTTAGCCGCCATCCTTACCAATTTAGCTGATGGTGATGTTTTATTTATAGATGAAATTCATAGACTAAACAAGGTGGTTGAAGAAATCCTTTATCCGGCTATGGAAGATTTTGCTCTTGATCTCGTAGTTGGCAAAGGCCCGTCTGCTAGAACTTTGAGAATTGATTTGCCAAAATTTACTATCATCGGAGCAACCACCAGATACAATCTAATATCTTCCCCGCTGAGAGATCGATTCGGCTCTACTTGGAGATTGGATTTTTATACTGATGAAGATATTGCTAAAATAATCCAAAGAGCCGCCAAAATCCTCAATTTTAATATTGATGAAGATAGCAGTAAAACGATAGCCAGCCGGGCTAGAAAAACTCCTAGAATTGCCATTAGACTTTTAAAAAGAGTAAGAGATTTTGCAGATATCAAAAATAAAGGAAAAATTAATTCGAGCGTTTCCCAAGAAGCTTTAGCAATGCTTGATGTAGATCATTTAGGTCTTGATGAAATCGACAGAAGAATCTTGCAAATTATTATTGAAAAATTCAAAGGTGGTCCAGTCGGCTTGAATACACTGGCAGCTTCCATTGGCGAAGATATCGGAACATTGGAAGATATTTATGAACCATTTTTAATGCAATTAGGATTTTTATCTAGAACGCCAAAAGGCAGAACTGTCACCGAATCAGCTTATAAACATTTAGACATTATTCCGCCCGTTGAACAACAAAAAAATTTATTGTGAAAATATGACTATTTATCTTTGGTTATTGCTTATACCCTACCTAATACTACTGCTAGTGTTATTTACAATGGCTATGTTTAACCTTTATCATATTTTGCGATTTAGTTTTTCCAACATCACTTCTGTTGTCACTACATTTATTTACTTGATTGGCTTGGCTATTATTTTAATTACTTCTATTATTTACTTTTGGCACATAGATTGGCAAACGCCTATTGAAATCAATTTTTTTGTATAAAAATGTTAAAAAAAAGACTATTCCCAAATCAAAAGCTTGACGAAAAAATTTTAACAATCCTTAGAAGACATTGGATTATTGCTTTACTTATTGGTATTAAATATATATTTTTTTTACTGTTTCCGATATTAGTAACTATTTTTATGTCTTCATTTTTTTCAGAAAATATTAATAAAATTTTATCCGGAACTTTTAGCTATCCAGTGCTAATCATGGCTTTTTCATTATTTTATTTATTTGTCTGGATCTTCTTTTTTCATGCCTGGATTGACTATTATCTTGATGTCTGGATAGTAACCGATAAACGAATAGTTAATATTGAACAAAGAGGATTATTTTCCAGAACTATTTCTGAGCTAAAACTTTTTCGGGTGCAAGATGTCAAAGCTGAGGTGCACGGCATAATACCAACATTCTTTCACTACGGCGAAGTAACAGTACAATCAGCTGGTAACGAAACATTTGCAATATTCAAACAAGTGCCGCGTCCATATGAAGTTTCTAGAGAAATCTCAAAACTGGTAGAACATGACAAAAAAATACACCCCCAAATGCCTGGTGAAAATGTAATCAATCAAGCTAATCCAAACGAAGATGAAACTATCCCTATTTGACTATCATCTACCTCACAAATTAATTACGCAAAAACCTGTCAGGCCGCGGGACCACTCGCGACTTTTTGTGTATAACAAAAAAACTGATAAAATCCAGCATAAACATTTCTATGACTTGCCAAAATTTTTGAAACCAGGCGATGTGCTGGTTTTAAATAATTCAAAAGTTTTTCCAGCCAGATTGATTGGCAAAAAAACAACTGGCGGAAAAATTGAAATTTTTTTATTAAAATATTATGAACAGACATCCGATGTCGGGAGCTCCCGACATCGGATGTCTGACTGCCAAAATACTTGGGAAGTAATGATTGGAGGAAAAATAAAACATTCTAATGAAAAAATTACGATCACAAAAAATTTATTTTGTACTATTATAGATAAAAATTCTAATAATAGCTGGCTGGTAAAATTCAATTTATCAGGTAATAAATTTTGGCAACAAGTAGAAAAATATGGACAAGCACCTCTACCACCATACATCAAAACTAAATCAAATTTAAAAGAATACCAAACAGTCTACGCCAAAATCAAAGGTTCGGTGGCTGCTCCTACAGCTGGCTTTCATTTTACTAAACCACTCTTAAATAAACTGAAAAAACAAGGCGTGCAAATTGAATATATTACCCTGCACGTGGGCTTGGGTACTTTTGCACCAGTCAAAGAAAAAAATATTACTAAACACCAAATACATTCTGAATTAGCAGAAATAAATCAAACAACAGCTAGACGTTTAAACCAAGCTAAAAAGCAAGGACGTAGAATTGTTGCGGTCGGCACTACTGCAATTAGAACTTTAGAAGCTTTCAGTGTAGTGACAGGTCGCGCCGCGTCCGCCTCTGGCGTGGACCTGTCACTACAATCTGGGAAAAAATGGACTAATATATTTATCTACCCTGGTTATAAATTCAGATTCGTTGATTGCTCAATTACCAATTTTCATCTACCAAAAAGTACCTTACTGATGCTGATTGCGGCATTTTTGGGAAACAAAAAAACCGGTATTATAATTTTGCATCGCTTATACAAAATTGCGATCAAAAATAAATACCGATTCTATTCCTTTGGCGACGGGATGTTTATTGAGTAATATGAATTAACAATTCTATTTTTATTCATATGCCCTTCCATATTCAGAATATTCACCGCCCTCAATAAGATCAAGCAAACCTCCTATCCAAATTATAAATAGCAAACACTGAACAATAAACAGTACAATAAATGTTATAATAAGTAATGTCGTGGCAAGAGCATTGCCTGACCATGCGTAATTAATCAGTAAAGCAGAAATCCAAATCGGAATATAACATACAAATGTTAGGGAACAAAAAAATTGAAAATTTTTAATTTTATTACCCATGCTCGATTTTGGTTTTTCTAAAAACGATTCAATTGAACTATTGATTCGTAATAAACCAATAATTAATGGAATAATTAATAAAATTAGAGCCAATAACTCTACAGTTTTTAATACTAAATTTAAAATTTCCATCTGACACCTCCGTCTGTTAGTTTATTTTCTGTTAAATAACTTATTTTTTCATTATTACTTTATTCTTTTATATAAAAAAAGTCAATTTTAAAAACCTATTGTTACTTCAATAAAGAATCCCCTTTCTGAAAATTAATCTTAAAAACAATCATTTTGAATTCCTTGTCACTTTCATTCCTAAATCCATGACTTTCATTTTTATCAATATAAATCATATCACCAGGATTTACTTCAAATTCTTCATTATTAACAATCATTATTGCGGAATTGTTGATTATATAAAAAATTTCATCAGTAAAATCATGACTATGACAAGGAATCTCTCCTTTTGAAACAACAATAACATCTTCAATAAGATTGATTTTCTTTTTTAAGTCCTCTATCAAGATTCTTTTTTGATAATTTTTTCCTTTAACCCAATTATTATGATTTATTATTTGCATAATAATTATAATATATTTCTATAATTTAATATTAATTCTTAGTATCGCAATAGTCAAACGTGCTAAATTGATGTGTTACGTAGCTTGTTACGTAACAAGCTACGTAACAATTAGCCTGCGCTAAGTTCTATTCCGCAATCACGGAATAACAATTATTTAATTTCCACCAACCTAACAACTTAGACTGGATAACAGACGATTGCGGGATTAAGGTGTGTAACCCCCTCTTTCAGAAGGGCCACGGGCGTTATGCCGGAGGGAGTATGTTATCATATTCTAATTATACTTGCAAAACTTACAAAAAATCACTATAATACATATACTTTATTTATACAGTGATTAATGTAATTAAATACTAAATAAATATGAAAAATTTAAGTAAAAATTTCTTTATTTTACTGGCTGTTCTGATTATACTAGCTGCTATTTTCAGTTATTTTACTAATCCTACTAAAGAAAAAGATGAAAAAATTGGCATTAATCAATTAATAACCTATATAAATAACGAGGAAGTTGAGAAGATTAAGATTAAAAATAACATCATAACTACAGTACTAAAAAATGATGAAACCAAAATATCTACTAAAGAGACTGGTGAATCTTTTTCTGATCTGATAGCAAACTACAACATTGATACTGCTAAATTAAATCAAATTGACATTCAAGTAGAAGACGATCCAGCAAACTCGCTTTTCTTAGGAACTATCCTGCCTTTTATTATTCCATTCTTATTAATTGCTGGTTTTATCTGGTTTATGATGAGCAAGGTTCAAGGCGCAAACAATCGCGCCATGTCTTTCGGACAAGCTTCCACCAAAGATGCTGGAAAAGAAGATTTGAAGAAAAAAATTACTTTCAAAAATGTAGCTGGAGCCAGAGAAGCCAAAGAAGAATTGCTGGAAATAGTAGAATTTTTAAAAAGTCCCAAAAAATTTACCGCTCTTGGCGCTAAAATTCCTAAAGGCGTACTTTTGATGGGAGCGCCAGGTACTGGTAAAACCCTACTCGCTCGAGCAGTAGCTGGAGAAGCTAATGTGCCATTCTTTCATATATCTGGATCTGAATTTGTTGAAATGTTTGTGGGAGTTGGTGCTTCCAGGGTTCGTGATTTATTCAATAAAGCAAAAAAAACATCGCCTTGTATTGTATTTATTGACGAAATTGACGCTGTTGGTCGGCAACGCGGAGCTGGTCTTGGCGGTTCTCATGACGAACGTGAACAAACTTTAAATCAAATTTTAGTTGAAATGGACGGTTTTGATAATGAAACTAATGTCATTGTTATGGCAGCTACCAATCGTCCTGATGTGCTTGATCCAGCCCTGCTCAGACCAGGAAGATTTGACCGCCGAGTAATACTTGATCTGCCGGATATAAATGATCGTGAAGAAATTCTCAAAATTCACGCCAGCAACAAACCGTTTACTAGCGATGTCTCCTTGAAAAAAATTGCGGAACGAACAGTTGGTTTTTCCGGAGCTGATCTGGAAAACCTACTCAATGAAGCTGCTATTCTTACTGCTAGAAAAAATAAAAAGAAAATTGAACAACAATATATCTTTGACAGTGTTGAAAAAGTTATTTTAGGACCAGAAAAAAAATCATCAATCTTTTCTGAAAAAGAAAAAAAAGTTACTGCCTATCATGAAGCCGGACATGCTTTGGTTGGACACATCCTGCCAAATACCGATCCAGTACAAAAAATTTCTATTATTTCCAGAGGCAGAGCCGGCGGATATACGCTGTCAGCGCCAACTGAAGATAAACATTTACATTCCCAATCAGAACTTTTTGAACAAATTGCTATGATTATGGGCGGACATGCTGCTGAAAAAATGATTTTTGGAGAAGTCACCACCGGACCTAGCAATGATTTACAGCGAGCAACTTCACTCGCCAAAAAACTAATAACAGAATATGGTATGAGCGATCTGCTTGGTCCTAGAACTTTTGGACAAAAAGAAGAAATGATATTTTTGGGTAAAGAAATTCACGAACGCCGAGATTATTCTGAAAATACTGCTCAAGAAATTGATAAAGAAATAAACTCGCTGATAAAAAAAGCTTATAACAGAGCTGAGGAAATACTCAAACAAAATAAAGAAAAACTAGAGAATATTGTCAGCGCATTGCTAAAAAAAGAAACCTTAGAACGAGAAGAATTTCTTAAAATTGTTAGCTAACAATAAACTTATAAAACAAAAAACAATCCCGTGGTCGTCCACCTAGTCGGCGAGACTGGCGGGATTGTTTTTTGTTTTATTTTGTTGCTTTAAAAAAATATGGTATAATATAGAATAATATCAACTCTAATAAATTAAAAAAATTATATGGAACCTTTGTACCGCAACATCTTAAAAAAATCATGGGAGATGTTAAAAAAATTCAAGTGGATGTGGTTCTTCGGTTTGTTTGCTGCCCTACTTGGCAACGGCGGAGAAATAGACATTCTAGCTCAATACAAAAAACTAACCAATGCTCCTGAATTTTTAACAAACCTAAGAGAAAACATTACAGTATTTAACCCTAGTACGATTGGTCAAGGATTAATTGAATCTTTAGGAGACTCTCCTTTCTCAGTCATAATATTTATTGCTACAACCCTGATTTTTCTACTTCTGGCAATTTGGCTTATTACCGTGTCTCAAGGCGCTTTAATTGAATCTGCTAGTAGAATTGATACGAATAAAAAAGTTGATTTCAAAAACGCTGTAAAGAAAGGACAAGAAAAATTTTGGCCAATTTTTGGATTAAATATTATAACCAGATTCGTACTGTACTTTATCTTGGTGGTTCTAGCAATGCCTTTTTCTGTACTTTACCTCTTGACTGATTCTTCGATTGCGCTCACGACTATCACTATTTTCGCTTTTATACTTCTGGTTCCAATCGCGATCATCTTATCTTTTATTTTAAAATTCGCTTTTGCCTACGTAGTAATTAAAAACCAAAAAGCGATTGATTCATTTATTTTAGCTTGGCGGCTATTCAAAGAAAATTGGCTGATTAGTATTGAGATGGCAGTAATATTATTTGCTATAAATTTAGGAATTAGCTTCATTACAATTACAATTCTAGCAATTATTAGCTTGCCTTTTATTGGCCTGTTTATCTTGATGTTGCTTATTCAAAATGTTGCCGGCGTAAATGCAATTATTGCGATCTCTATGATTATTTTTTTAGTTCTTATTTTATTTGTCGGATCTGGGTTGGCAACATTCCAATATTCTTCATGGACATTATTGTTTCAAAAATTACTTACTGGAAAAAGACATCCAAAACTCATTCGTTTAATTAGCAAAAAAGAAGGGAAATAAATTTTATACCAAAAGAATAAACTGGGTATTATAATCTTGCATTCTTCAAGATCCATAAATAATTTAAATAAATAATGGCTAATAGCAGTCCATCAATTGAAGATTTATTGATCAATGAAAACTCAAAAAGCGCTCAAAGCGCTTTGGATAAAAAAATTCATAATATTTCATTGAAAGATAAAGAAAAAGAAACTGAACAACAAGCATCTGTTCTAGGTTTGCCTTATGTCAATCTCAAAGGATTCCCAATTGCTCCTGAGGCTTTGGTTTTAATGGAAAAACAAAAAGCGATTGATGCTGATGTTGTTGTTTTTTATTATGATGAAAAAGAAATGAGAATAGCTACTACTGATCCAAAAAAAGAAACTGTTACTAATACTTTGAAAAAACTAAAAAAAGAATATAGCGCTAATGTTGCCCTGTATTTGGTTTCCCAAAATTCATTTGAATATGCCATAGCTTTTTATGATAACCTGCCGCAAATAAAAGAAATACAAAGTGGAGTTGATGTTACTGAAGAAGATTTGATCAAATGGCAAAAAGAAATATCTGATTATAAAAAACTGCAAGCAGTCATCCAAAAAGCGTCTTTGACTGATATTATCACTATTGTTATTGCTAGCTCCCTGCAGTCAAAATCATCTGACATTCATATCGAAGCCGAAGAAAAAGAGATTAAAATCCGCTTTAGAATAGACGGTGTTTTGAATACGGTTGCAGTCTTACCTCACAAGCTATGGCGAAAAATAATTTCCCGAATTAAACTGCTATCAGGCATGAAAATGAATATTGATACTATTCCCCAAGACGGCCGGTTTACTATCAATATGAAAAATGACAAAGTTGATGTCAGAGTATCAACTATTCCTACTTCTTATGGTGAATCAGTGGTAATGAGGCTCTTAAAATCATCATCAGTCGGCTTGCCGTTTGAAGAGCTGGGACTTAGAAAAAGTGAATATGAAAAATTAGAACATGAAATTCTAAAACCAAACGGCATGATCATAACTACTGGTCCTACTGGATCAGGTAAAACCACAACACTTTATGCCATCTTAAATAAGCTAAATGACGAAGAAACAAAAATTATCACCTTGGAAAATCCAGTTGAATACAAATTAAAAGGAATTAATCAATCACAAATAGATCATTCCAGGGATTATACTTTCGCCAAAGGTCTGCGTTCAATCCTCAGGCAAGACCCTGATATTGTCATGGTTGGGGAGATTCGTGATAATGAAACAGCGGAGATAGCCGTTAACGCTGCTCTGACCGGACACTTAGTTGTTTCAACTATCCATACCAACTCCGCGGCTGGTACTATCCCTAGATTTTTAGCTATGGATACTCCACCGTTTCTATTAGCGCCAGCCATTAATGCTATTATTGGTCAGCGCTTAGTCAGAAAACTATGTCCTGACTGTAAAGAAGAAATTGAACTAGACTCAACCGTAATGAAAAAAGTAAAAACCTTACTTGATACTCTACCGGAAAATTTTCTTAAAAAAAATAATCTTGATTTAAAAAATTTAAAATTCTTTACCGCTAAAGGGTGTGATAAGTGCCATGATGTCGGCTACAAAGGCAGAATAGGCATTTATGAAATAATGATAATGACTCCAGAAATAGAAAAACTGACTCTGGCTGGCCAGGCGACCGAATACGAGCTGCAAAAAATTGCTACGAAAGATGGTATGATTACTATGGCGCAAGACGGGGTATTAAAAGCTATTGAAGGCACGACTAGCATTGAAGAAGTATTCAAAAAAGCTGAATAATCTTATAACTACAAAAAGAAAAAGCGTCATTATGACGCTTTTTTGTATTAAACTTAAACATTAAAACCTAAGAACCTTTTTGAGAAAATAAAAAATATCAGCTCTTTCCCGATAAGATTTAAATTTCTGATAGTTAGCATGTCCAGTGCCAATTTCTGTTCTTAATAAAACTGGCTGGTTGCCAAGTTGGTTCTTTTGCATAACAAAAGTATATTTATAAGGGTGAACAGGTGTCGTGCGGTCATCATTAGCATCAGCTGTAATCAGAATAGCTGGATACTTTAACGGGCGAATATTATGCAATGGTGAATATTTGTAAATAAAACCAAAATGTTCAGAATTATCAGGATTGCCATACTCATGAGTCCAGTTCATTCCCTGGCCAATATGTTGAAATCTTAACATATCAATCAAAGGCGCTCCGCAAACGACCGCACCATACAGATTAGGGCGTTGATTAGCGCAAGTAGCCACTAAAAGTCCGCCATTACTTCCACCTTCAATCGCCAATTTTTCGGAACTAGTATATCCTTGATCAATCAAATATTCAGCTGCAGCCTGAAAATCATCGTAACAATTTTGCTTTTTATGAAGTTTCGCCGCTTCATGCCATTTTTCACCATATTCTGCACCACCACGAATATTTGCTAAAGCATAAACTCCACCTTGCTCCAACCACACAATTACTGAACCACTAAAATATGGTGTATATGATATGCTAAATCCACCATACCCATACAACCATGTCGGATTCGTACCATCACGAACAAGATCTTTTTTATAACAAATAAACATCGGGACTTTAGTACCATCATAAGATTCGTAAAAAATCTTCTCGGTTGCAAACTTCTCCGGATCAAAATCAACCTTCTCTTGCTTTAACAATTTTAATTCCCTGGTACTAGTATCAAATTCAAATATACAATAAGGGTATGTATAAGAGTAAAAACTAATATACATCTTATTTAAAAATGATTTTCCTTGAATTGAAACAATAGTACCATCAACTGGCATTTTCACTTCGTAAGAAAATCCACCATCTAAATCAAACATATGAATTTCTTCACTCACATCCTTCATATAAATCAAACAAATTTTTCCTGCTTTGAGATAAGCTCCAGTAATCGGATATTGACTCTCCGGTATTATTTCCGTAAAAGCATTTAACTTCTGTTGTGAAATATCATAAGCAATTATACGAGAATTAGGATAACGATCAGGCGAACTATCTTCAAAATAAAAAATACTATCCTTTCTACCAATATAGCTAAAACGCCCATCTCTAACAGAAATAATCTTCTGAAGACTACTATCTTTTCTTAAATCTTTAATGTAAACATCGTTACACCAATCTCGCCCATACCAATGACTTACCAACAAATATTTATTACCAATAACTGATGCATAGGGGATGCTATTAACAGCATTAACCTGAAAAATCTTTTTATCTTTTGATTGGCTTGTACCTAGTTTATGGTAATACAAGGCATGTTGAATAGTATCTAATTTCGAATCAACTGTATAATTATAATAATATCCTTTATCCTTATACCAACTTGTACTAAGATACATACAATTTTTAATCGTATCAGGTAAATCTGCTTTGGTTTGCATATCCCTGATGATAATATTTTCCCTGTCACTTCCATTGTAGGAAACATGATACATAAGCAACTTCCTATTAGAAGTAAAACTAGTACCTTTGATAACGGCGGAATTTGGCATTTTATTAGGATTAAGGTATTCTTCCGGCTCAATATCGTATGGATTGTCTAAAAAGTAATAAGCATAAAGATTCTCATCCTTATTCCTAATAACAGTAGTATAATATAAACTATCTTTCTTCCCTTTAACACCAATATTACCGAACTCTTCTCCGGTTCGAATATTAATTAACCGGTCATAAATTTGTTTCCAGGTCGTAGTATCGTCATCCAAAAATTTTCTGGTATTTAAATTCTGTTTCGTCATCCATTTTTTAACGGTGTCTGATTTAGTATCTTCTAACCAACGAGAGGGATCAGTGATGACAACTTCAAAGGTGTCAATACCTACACTAAACGGATTAATTTCTGATGATGGTAAAATTTTAGTTACTGACTTCATGCAACTACTCAAAAATAATACTGCAGTTACGGCTACAACTATCCAGATTAACTTCTTCATGTTAAACTCCTTCGGTTAAGGTTTGTTATGGATTATTTAAAAGAACGGTCTTATAGTTTATAAAAAAGTTAAAATATTGTCAAATACAATTTTACCCAACACAAAATCCCGCTTGCGCGGGATTTTTTTTTCGAAATATTTTTTAACAACTAAAAAGTGAGAGAAAATCTATTGTCAATTAAGTGTACTTATCTCCAAATAAATTTGGAGACCGACCATGATAGCTTAAAATAAATATAATATATCGAAATAAATTATATTATTCAAAGCCTCTAGGTATACTCCCTAGAAAGGAGGTGATCCATCCACAGCTTCCGCTACGGATGCCTTGTTACGACTTCATCCCTGTCACCAGTCCTACCTTCGGCCCATCTATTACGATGAGACTTCGGGCATTACCGGCTCCCTTGATGTGACGGGCGGTGTGTACAAGACCCGAGAACGTATTCAACGCACCGTGGCTGATATGCGTTTACTAGCGATTCCAGCTTCATGAGGGCGAGTTGCAGCCCTCAATCCGAACTGAGACCAGTTTTGATGGGATTAGCTCCATCTTTCGATTTGGCAACCCATTGTACTGGCCATTGTAGCACGTGTGTAGCCCAAGGCGTAAGAGCCATGCTGATTTGACGTCGTCCCCACCTTCCTCCCTGTTAACCAGGGCAGTCTCGTATGAAAAATGCAACATACGATAGGGGTTGCGCTCGTTTCCGGACTTAACCGTACATCTCACGACACGAGCTGACGACAACCATGCAGCACCTGTGATGCACCCTCGAAGGAGTCTCGCTTTCACGAGATTTGCAGCATCATGTCAAGCCTTGGTGAGGTTCCCCGCTTAATGTCGAATTAAACCACATGCTCCACCGCTTGTGCGGGTCCCCGTCAATTCCTTTGAGTTTTAGCCTTGCGGCCGTACTCCCCAGGCGGGATACTTAACGCGTTAGCTTGAGTAAACGACACTGATAGGGTCGATACTACCAATGTCTAGTATCCAGCGTTTACGGCGTGGACTACTGGGGTATCTAATCCCATTCGCTCCCCACGCTTTCGTGCAACAGCGTCAGATCTGTACTAGCAAGCTGCCTTCGCCTTTGGTGTTCTTGCTGATATCAACGGATTTAACCCCTCCACCAGCAATTCCGCTTGCCTCTTCCAGTCTCAAGCCAGGTAGTATCTTTGGCAGTCATGGAGTTGAGCCCCATGATTTAACCAAAGACTGGCCTAGCCGCCTGCGCACGCTTTACGCCCAGTAAATTCGGATAACGCTTGGGGCACTCGTATTACCGCTGCTGCTGGCACGAGTTTAGCAGCCCCTTATTCTGCAGGTACCGTCACGGATTCTTCCCTGCTAAAAGCCATTTACACCCCGAAGGGCTTCTTCTGGCACGCGGCGTCGCTCCGTCAGGCTTTCGCCCATTGCGGAAGATTCTTGACTGCAGCCTCCCGTAGGAGTCTGGGCAGTGTCTCAGTCCCAGTGAGGGGGGTCATGCTCTCACACCCCCTACCCGTCGTAGCCTTGGTAAGCCATTACCTTACCAACAAGCTGATGGGCCATAAGCTCCTCCCTAAGCGACCTGTCCCGCTTACGCGGGATAAATCTTTAATAGTTTAACTTATGAAAAACTATCACATCAGGTATTATTTCAGCTTTCGCTGAATTATTCCTAACTTAAGGGCAGATTACTAATGTGTTACGCACCCGTTTGCCGTGCAGCCGAACTGCACTCGACTTGCATGCCTTAGACACGCCGCCAGCGTTCATCCTGAGCCAGGATCAAACTCTCAAAAATAATGAGAAACTTGAAATTCATCCACACAACCAGATAACTATAAAATTAACTGGCGAAGGATGAAATCCTGCCTGTCCCGCAAAGCACAATGTGCGGAGCGGGAAGCCAGGATCAAACTCTCAAATAAATGAGCAAAGCGAATTTATTTGAGCCCGGTCGTATGACTGGGCCAATTCACTGCTCTATAATGAGTAAGATTAAATCAGTAAAACTGATTAATCGGCTCTAAAAATATAATATATAGAAATTGACTCCCGCCTGCCACCAATTTAATATAGTGGCGGGCAGGTTAGATTTTCTCTACACTCTTCAATTGTTAAATAGGCTTGTTGTTTAATAAGTTGCGTAACGAAATTTTCAAATTTTGAGTTATTATTTTTTTAAATAAGTTTTAAAGCTTTAGCTATAAGCTAAGGCAAGAAACTTTTTAGAAAAATTAACCAAAATATGGAAATTGCAGTAGCGATATTATTATGCAACAGGTCTAACACATTTTTCCTAATCATTTTTCCTGCAAAATTATTTTTTGACTAGAAAAAACAGAGATACTCAAATGTCTTTCAGTATCACTGTTTTTTCTCGTCTTAATAAAAAGACCAAATTTACTTTTATTTTAGTTTAATTTGGGGCTTTATTTTTTAATTTTTATCGCCACGATAAGTTAAATGTACAAATTTATTGCTATATTATATTACCCTATAACTAAAACTATGTCAAGAGATTTGGGGTGTTTTTATGCAATACTAATCCACACCCTATAAACATAGATAAATATGAAAAAATACAATATAAAGTATAAAAAAAGCTTGGCTTTAAGGAGAAGCTTTACTTCGGGGAAAAGCCGAGCTTTGAGAAGATATAGATCTGATAAATTTCAAATTATAAATACTAAATTTTAAATCAATTAAACATTATAGTCCCCCTGCCTGTCCGC
Source organism: bacterium (assembly GCA_030666865.1). Lineage (GTDB taxonomy): Bacteria > Patescibacteriota > Patescibacteriia > S139-126 > S139-126 > DAOUWZ01. The sequence goes on from DAOUWZ010000007.1 coordinate 21,830, forward strand.
CTTTGGAGGAATAAGGGGGATTTAGGGGGTTAATTCACAAACTATAACCTAAAAACTATTTCTATTTCTACTCCACTATGTCATTCCTGCCCCCGCCCTTGTCATTCCTGCCCCCCCTTTGTCATTCCTGCGGAGGCAGGAATCCAGAAATAATAATTAAATCAACAATCCTATTTAAAAGAGAGTTTATCTTAATTTATAATTCTACTTCTTTTTCCTACTCTTTGCCTTTTCTTTCCGCCATTTCGCAATCTCCGCATGATTGCCAGACAAAAGTACTTTAGGCACTTTTAATTTCTTACCTTGATGTTCAATAACTTCCGGGCGAGTATATTGCGGATATTCTATATAATCCAAACTACGGGAAAAAGTTTCATCTTCGGCGGAATGTTTATGACCAAGCACACCGGGAATTAAACGAGCGCAAGCTTCAACAATAGTCAGAGCTGGTAATTCCCCGCCTGCCAATACATAAGGCCCAACAGAAATTTTTTCATCAACCAACTTATCAATCCGCGCGTCAAACCCTTCATATCTGCCAGATATTAATATCAATTGATTAAACTTAGCCAATCGTTCCGCATCTCTTTGTGTAAACTGCTTCCCAGCTGGAGTAAGTAACACAACCCTACTCTTTTTCCTGCTTGATACTTTATTCTTAATACTTGATACCAATTTCGCTATCGGCTCAAACATCAAAATCATTCCTGGGCCGCCACCATACGGCCTGTCATCCACGCTATTGTGTTTGTCATTCGCAAATTTTCTGGGAGTATGCGTCTTTATTTTTATCAATTTCTTCTGTAAGGCACGCTTAATAATTGACTCATTTAGATATGAATCAAAAATCTCTGGAAAAATTGTGATAATATCAAACCGCATTTATAAAAATTTATTTTATCTTTTATTAGTATAACAAAAAATATTAAAATGAACATACCATTGAACGTTCATTGGTATGTTCACTAAAAAAATCCCCTGACACCTGCCAACCAGCAAGTAGAAAGGGAATTTAGGAGATTTATATTAATTGGGTAAATAATCTTTCATCCACCCTGCACCTGTTTACAAGGGAGAGAGATGGCCTTGTATTAAGACAAGTGCAGAGCGGGTGAAAGAGGGTAAGCAAGTACAATGCTTGCCCAAGAATTCGACCTTACGGATCATTTTTTCCTGCCGAATGAGGGGATCAGACTGGCTATCTCCCAATCTTAATATAAAAATCCCCTTTTATGACGAGATCCTCCTCGCCAAAAAGATCCTTGTTTTGATTAACTTCTCTCTCCTTCATCCATGAATTGGAAAGAGTCGAATAAATCTCTAAATTTTTTTGTCCGGGTTTCCACCGGACTAAATTCTCCCAACCAGTCTTGATGTCAATCAAGACTTTATAAATAGCTTTTTTCCTTCCAAACATCTTTCCTCCTGCCCTTATTTAACGCCGCGGTCGACGGCATTTGTTATTTTTTGTTTTCTTTAGTTGGTTATTTTTACTGACAACAAGTCAGCACAAACAACCAACTAAAAATGATATATTTAATTTCAAAGAACTACTCTTTCATTAAAACTTGGAAAAAGAAGGGAGATAAATATCTCCCTAAACTCAACTACTATCACCTAAAGGCGAGAGGTTTTTCTCCCAAAAGGGACAATAAATCTTAATTTTCAAATTCAACTCTGACGGTTTTTATCCGTCGGAAACGATTGAATTTGTAATTACGATGACGATAGATAATGTCCGCCTCTTGGGCAGAACTCACCTGATTCATCTGGCACCATAGGGGTTTAATCCCCAGTTCAGTTAATTTTGAAATGACCGACAACGGCGCCACAACGACCATATCGTCAAAACCGCCAGATTTATATCGGAACACAATCTCCTCTGCCGAAGAAAACGGCTTTGGATCCTGAATCACTTGCGTGTCAAATCCAAACATTTCCTTTAGTGCGTCAATCTGCACAGCCAATGGTTTATGCCGCGACATCCATAAAATCTTTTTCATTTCTATCTCCTATTTTAATGAACTATTTTATTTAACTCTTCTTAATTAAATTCATGATGAATTATAAATTTAATTAAGAAGGGGAGAAAGCGCATATTCTCCCCAAATGCAACTTTGCCAGCTAGCACTTAAATTTGTTGATATTGGGTCTAGGATTATCCACCTTTTCCCATATCTCACCTCAGCCCGCTAGGCAGATGCTGGCATTTGGCCATTTTGGCCTGCATTGTATGAGGGCTTTTCAAGGAATTAGCATCTGCTTCACATCTGCTTAAGCTTTGGTTTTCCCTTGGATGGTTTTTCTCACATAACGCCAACATGTGAGGATTTTTCATTCTGACGATTCCATAAAATCAATATATCAGAAAGTCTTAAGAGAGGTTATGTTTACCATTAGAGGGTATATTATTTTTATCAAAATATATACCGCGCAAACTTCCTCTATTCTTAAGCTACGAATCAATAAAGATTCCAACAAACTTTATTGATAAGTCCATATAAATTTCTTTAGAGTTCACTTTCTCATTGAAAGCCTGGATTATCTCCAGATCATTCTAGACCGGCTGAAGCTTGCCCAAATGACATTGCGAAATTGTCTCGGGACTCGCCTCCCTATCTGCCTGTGTTCAGGACTCACTCAGCCCGAAATCCTTATTCCGTAAAGAAACCACACAGATGAATAAATTATAGTTCTATGGAAAACTATAATTACCTGGAAAGTCTAGCTTCCCAATTAAACCTACTTAAAAAATAAGCTTAATTGGAAAGGGAAGAAGTAAGAAGTGCAATTCTTACTTCTTCCCAAGTTTATAGTACCCCCGCAATTAAATCGGGGCTTAATAGCCAACTGGCCCTTTTAAATTTCGTTTAATTTTGGAGATCATCCGCCCCTAATATAACTACTCTTTAAACTGCGCCAGACAGGAATTTGACCAATTTCTTCACGCCATAAGTTTTTGCAGAAGATTAGCTTCATACCAGTTACCTTGCGGGGCACCTGCGTCGGTCTTGTTGGTTCTCTTCTGGCTGGTTTCTTTTTTTGTCGTTCCAGCTACGACGAAAAATGATCGGGTGGCATAATTGCCTCCTTATTTTTATTTTTGGGAAAACATTATTATTTTCCCAATTAAATCCACTAAAAAATAATGAACTTAATTGGAAAGAGGGGTTAAGTGAAATGTCGTCGTGCAAACGATATTTCTACCCCTCTATTTTTCCAAGTGCAATTTTTGGCTTACTCAACCATTTGGCCGCGGCGTCATCTGATTACTCAGACATCTTCACCATTGCGACTCGTATGGATTTCGGCCGGCCCTGATAATTTAAGGCCTTTAGTCCGGGAGATTCACGCCTTTGCCCGGCTGGCGGAGAGCTTGCCTCTCAGCATCAGGAATTCCAGCCTTTATGGTCTATTTTTTCAAGACCCCTGAATGGCTACCAAGTTTTAAAAACCTGATGAAAATTTTACCGCTTTTACCGTCGACTTATAATACCTTTTGCAAAATGTTGATTGTTTCAATCAAGTCGACTTTGCGCGCCGTCGCCTTCGATTTCAAGCCGTAACCGCGGAGAACTTCGCGGAGTTCTGTGCGCTTCATCGTGGTGAGCTCATCGTCGGAGTAGCGGGTGAATACACCCAGCTCAGACAAACGAGCTTTTGCGACTTCATAATCAGCGCGGGCAGTCTCAATTGCTTCAGCTTTGGCTTTGTGGGCCGCAACTTCTTTTTTCAGGCTTGCCGCTTTTTCGAGCAATTTGCGCGCTTCTTCTTCAGCGGATTCTGCATTTTGTATCATTATATCCGCTTCGGAATTTAATTTTTCCGGATCAGTGCCGGATACAGCAACAACTTCTGAATTACTCGGTGTGGGAATAGTTGCCGGAGCAAACTCATAGCCGGCGGAGTGAATAAAAATTTCGTCACCTTCCTGCAACTTTTGGTCCAAATCGGCCTGAAATGATTCTTCGCCGTCATAAACAACGATGAGATCATTTTCGGCAACTTTTACAGCGGCGGCGGCAAGAGCCTGTTTGATTGTCCCAGCATTATCCCCACCTTCCTCGTCAGAAGCTTCGTAAATACAAACTTCATCAAAGGAACCAGGGATCCGACCGACTTTCACCGTAAACTGGTTACCTTGGATCTTCGGAACGACTAAAACGATGTCGCCGTCAGAAACAGGGGTATCCCATGCAATATTTTCCCAGCGGTCACTAACTTTTTCAGCCAGCATTCTGCCGTTAAGTTGCGGGACATCAATCATATTTCCGCTTGAACCGCTGTATTCGCCTGTACGGATTTCAAATGCGGGATCCGAGAGTCCTTTTTTGCGGCCAATTTCTTGAGCCGCTAACTTCATGACACCCAGAACCGTGAAATGTCCGGTACCATTCAACTGTAATTCAACGATTGTGCCGGGAACTTTCCCAGCTTTGATAAAAGTACTCATTAGTAAGTACCTCCATAATTTTTGTTTAAGGTCCATGGTCCTTAAATAAGTTAATAAGTTGCCATGACAACTATAATTAATTATTAAATATTATTTTGTAACCCAGTTGCAGGTGGTGATCAAGACCGGCTTGATGCACAGCATATCATAATTGCTATGATCATCACCTTCCTTAATCTCCACTTTAGATGCGATATCAAAATCGCCGGCTGTGAATTTAATCAATTTGTGTGCGGCTAAACCGGCAGTAACCGACACAACTGTGCCAATAGCGCGATAGGTACATGGGCTAGCCTCACCCTCGCCGTCCTCAAATAGTGTGTCCTCAAAGTTCTTTACGTCAGACGGGTAACAAGGCTTCACTGTGTGGACGATACAGAGTTCAGCACCCAGACGGGTTTCCACCATCAATTTGACATTTAACTGATACTTGATGGCTTTCTCCCAAATCTCTTTCCGACTAGACATGGTGTCGGTGCAAAGAAAAATTATGCCGGAAAACTTTTGAGACCCGTCAACTTTCTCATTGTGAGGCACAACTTCACATCCACAATCGACATCCAACCTCTGCTTAAGAGCATTGATTTTATATTCACCCACATCACCTCGACCAAAAATTTGGTTAGGTAGATTATGAGCTTCAACAACATCAAAATCCCAAGCGTGAAGCTTTCTTACTCCCATTTTGGCTAAAATGTAAGCAATCCAGCTTCCGGTTGCGCCTACCCCAATAATATGAACTTCCTCATTGAACGCTTCGGGGTTAAAAACGTCCAATTGTCTCCAATAATCAGGAGTCGCCAATGTCTGTTTAGTACTTTTTGACATTACGACCTCCTTTCTTGGAGGAATGAGTCGTGCGTTTGGAGGAATGAGTAGAGCTGGGAAATTCATTTCCGAAATTCCAATTCCCGCTTTCATAATTGGTCACAGGCGGTGGTGCTTTACGCACCTTTTTGGATAATTCCGTTTTGATTTTATCCCTCAGATCCGCCTGTTCCAGCTCAAAGATTTCCCACTCCACATCCTCGATTTTAATTCCAAGGTCGTAGAAGAAAATTTCAAACCGAAAGTTGCCGGATTTATTGGCAATCCCCATAATGAAATAATCGGAGGATTCGCCAAACTGGTGCATCTGGCTCAAATCACCGTAGTTACCGGGACCGTATGAACCGCTAGGCGTTACTCCCATATTTACATGAGAATGCCCCCAAAAACGGACGTTATTAACCAACTCAACTCCATCGTCTCGTCCGGCCAATTCTGCAAAAAAGGCACCTACACTGTCAGGATCCAATGCGGTCTGGGTTGAATGTACCTCTTGATCAAAAAGGTAAACCTCTTCAATCAAGAAATTCATACCCTGCCGCTGGACTTTTCCCAGCCATGAAACCTCTTCCGGTGACTCAGACACAATGTAGTACATTATGTCGTAAGCCGTTTTCGAAATAAGAATTCGTGGTAGATCCCCGAGCAATTTCACAGTTGACGTGAATTTATGTGGCACAAACCTTTTAGCTGCCCCACATACAAAATTAATTAAATTCATCAAAAAATCTCCTATTTTAATTTACTTACTTTCAACGACAGGCCAATTTTCAATCTTGCGATACGGATCGCCAGAATTATAGCTATGGAGATACTGAACACACAAAATTACAATTATTGAATATTCATAATCTCCTAAAAGCTGAGGGATGGCCTCTTTGATATTTCCTAAACAAGGACTGCTGCTATCCACATGAGGGTGATCATAGCTGTCTTGTTTATTTGTGAGGTTGTACATCCTCACTCCGCCGTTTCCACCATCTGTAAAAATTTCTATCCGAAAATCACCAATGTTATAAGTTTTACCATCGTATTCAACATAAATACGATCAGTAAAGATATTAATTTTACCAGACTCAACCTTTACCTTAACAACATGAGGTACCTCATGGAGTTTTTCAAATTCTTTTAAGTACCTCTCGCTAGCTTCAGGTTGGCTTAATTTGAGCTGAGCAAGCTTTTTCCTTTGCCCGTCAAGGATCCTTATTTGTTCCACCAACTTACGTTGATAATCCTTGATAGCGTTATCAGCTCGTTCAATCTCTTTTTTTGTGCCAGTCAAAATTTTTTCAAACCTTTTTTGGCACTCGTTGAGCCACGCCTCTCTGGCTTTAGCGATCTCAGTAGCTTTTTCAGCCATAATGACCGCTTTCTTTTCCGGATCCTGCAATGCAACGTACTGTTGCATTATCCCTGCCATAAATTCACTATTATGACCTCCATGAGGGAGATCAAATAAAACAAATATAGTTCCATCATGAACTTCGGCCAAGGTCACGGTTTGAACAGAAATAGGATCAATAATAGGAATCCCTTGTCCGCTCGGTTTAACCCCGTCGTGTTGACCGGAGTCAGTACTGCGACCAAAAGCTTCCTCTATTTTTGTACTATTAAAAGAAGCTCCCTCGGGGAGTGACCAAAACCTGATAAATAACATGCCTGGCTCGGTCTTGATTGAACTATTTTTTCCGTGCGGATTATCTACTGAAATGTTTACTTTCAGAAGTTCCGCAAATTCCTGAAGGGCAGATTCAATCTTGCCCCAATTTTCGAGATTGTCGCCAGTCCTTTCAACTTTATATTTACTCAATTTTACCTCCCTTGCCTTTAGCGCATCATCCGGCGCAGCAGGCAAATTTATTGATTTACTTGTTATTTAAATTCTTCTATTCAGGTTTTGAGAGCGATTACTCTCTCCTCAATAATACTCTCAAAACCTTTAAGAAGAATTTAATTTTAGAAAGAATTGTTATCTTCACCCTTCACATAAATTTATGTGAAGGATGAATATCTAATCCAACATAGCCAGATAACAAAAACTATGTGGTTTTATAATTACCCAGCACTAAGTTTTGACTTGAAACGCTTTGTGCGTTTCATTTTTTATTATTCTAATCTCTACGACCGACCATTTTAAAAATTAATCTCTGTGCGACTTTTTAATTATTTTTTGTTAACTGTCAAAACTTAGTGCTGGGTTTAATTGTCAAAGTTCATCCCGCTAGACTTTCTTGATGCCATCAAACTTCTCCTCAAAGTCTGAAGGCGCCAGATAGTAGCCAGGAAATTTATGAATTGAATATTTATTCAAGTCATAAATTTCCTCACTAAAATATTATTTATTCTTTTTAAATGTTTTGTACCAGCCAAAGGAAAAGAAATTACACCCTCCGCCCTGTCGGGCACCTCCCTTAAGGGAGGATATTATTTTTCCTTTCCTTTGGCTGTGATCGGTTTTGACGCCAATCAAGTCAAAGGGCACTCTCCTATAAACTTCAGATAAGTCTATAGGGCGATCAGCTTTGTTGGCCGTTCCACGGTTAATCCGTAGTTCTGGTAATTCCGGCTGTCGCATAGATCCTTCACAAAAATTGTAAAAATCTTTGTGAAGGGTTTATCTGATGACTAATATTTTCAGCAAGATACCTCTCTTCTCTAGATTAAGGTTTAATAACTCTTGCTAAAAATATTAATGTCTTTTTAATTTATTATTCAGTTGTAAATTTAATGAACTATTTTATTTTCCCTATCTACTTAGGAAAATTTTGGGGGGAGTGGCTATTTTGAATCTCTACCTGCCGGCAGACAGGAATTATTATTATGATTATTATCCAAAAATATTGCCCGCTCTCCTCTTTTATCTCTCTCCCCAAAATTCTCCCAACTAAAACAAACTCTCATCCGTTATTAGAGAGAGTTTCTTTATTGCTTAAATTAAATCTATTTGACTATGTACTTTTACAGTGTACTAACTGTCTCTCTCTTAAAATAATATGTTGTAATGAACTCAATCATACTCTTCACTCATTCCCGCACATATTTTATATGCGGGATGACTAAAGACTACTTTTAGGAGTTGATATCGGAACTACCTCTCTCCTCATGTGTAGTTCCAATACCAGCTACCACTCTTATTTCGCCTTAGTATTGCGCTTATATTTGCCTTTGGCAGATTTCATATTCTCTCTCCTTAGTAATATGACCCCTGCGATCCTGGCTTTAAAATTTTTCAATGTTTTAACTTAACAGACCAGTATAGCATACTAGCAAATTTTGTCAAGAGTTGGTGCCAATATTTTCTATATTTATTTAACAAATACTGATTTTATTGACGAAAAGTATAATAAAAACACTACTTTTTTGTATAATTTTGTCATTTTCTATTGACAAAATTATTATATCTGTTATAATACAAGTGTATGGAAAAGAAAAAAAACAATCAAAAAACAACAGAGACTTCTCTACTGTCACAGGTAGGGCTTAGTAAAAACGAGGCCCAAATATATGAAATTATGCTAAAATTAGGTAAAATTCCTGCTTCTAAAATATTTACTAATCTTAGCCAAAAACGCACTACAGTCTATGCAGTACTGGAAGAATTGATTAAAAAAGGATTAGTAGAAAAAGACGACAGTCAACCAGTAGCTGAATTTCGAGCTAAACACCCTTACACCTTGAAAGAAATGATTGACACACAAGTACAAAGTATAAAAACAGCTGAAAATAAGCTAGACGCCGTGCTACCTGATTTTATATCTTTTTATAACCAATCTCAAAAACGCCCTGGGATTGTATTTTATGAAGGTATAGCCGGAATAAAAAAAATCCACCAAAACATTTTGACGGAGCAAAAAGAAATTCTAGCTTATGTGTATATAAATAAAGAGGTTGATAAAATTCTGGCTAACTACTGGGAGTCATATTATAAAACCAGAATAAAAAATAATATTCATGTTCGAGCTGTATCACCCAACAATTCTGACGGCAAACAATACAAGAAAAACGACGAAAAAGAACTACGTGAGACTAGGCTTATACCAGAGGATCAATTTCCTATTACGATCGAAAAAAACATCTGCGGCAATAAAGTTGCTTATCTATCTTTGCAACCAAACGAACTTCTTGGCGTCATGATTGAAAGCGCTGAAATTGCCAAAACCGAAAAATCCATATTTGAACTTGTTTGGAAACAAGCTAAAAATTACATTTAAGCGGCTTGAGCAATATCTGGCTCATACCGATAAGAATCGCTTACAACCTTGTCTGGTTTTTTAGCAGTCACTACTAATTCCTTAACTTCCAAATATTCCTTCCTCTCTTCATCTTTTGAAGTAATAAGATAAGTATCAAGATCTATACTCTCATAACCGACACTTTTTAATAAATTCCTTATCTCATCACGGCCTGGAAAAAATCTAGGTGTAGCATTTTCATTATAAACACAAGCCACTCCGGGTTCCAAACAAGTGTCATCTCTACTAACCCCTATTGGGTCATCAGGATGACGTTTAAGATTTTCATTAAGCGCGTATTTATATGCGCCGACTGTTCTGTCTGGTATTTCAATGTAAACCATACCGCCAGGCTCTAACCGGTTAAATACTTGAACTAAAACATCACGTTGATTATCAATTGTTCCGGTCTCGCAAAATGTATGCCAAGTAAATGTCGCCATATCAAACTTTTTATCAGGCTGATCAATTAAAGTTTCTTCAAGTTCAAAAAAATTTCCATGCTTTATCTGATAGTTTTGTAAAACCTTACCTCGATCAAAATTTAAATCTTGCTCAGTAATTACATCATCTTGTATAAGTTTTTTAAGATGAAACCAGCTAAACCCCGGTTTATCTGTTTTATCAATTTCATTTTTTATTCTTTCTTTTATACTATCTATCTCACTTTCTACTTGATCAATCCCCAATACTTCCATCCCTTTCATAGCCAATGGTATACCGACTCTACCTTCACCAGTTCCTAAATCTAAAACCGTTTCATAGTCATTTTCTTCTATCTTTTTAAATAAATGGGCGAGTGCTTGTCTGGTATCTGCTGTTTTTTCTTCTATTCTATTTAGCGTATCTTGATTGCTTAAATTTAGCTCGTACGGATTTTCTTGCATAGCAAAAGTTTCTAGCTCATAAGCTTGCAGGTTTGCCTCATCAAATTTTATATCAGGCTTATTATTACGCGTATAAACAAAATCTTTCAACAACATCATGAGCTCCTTTTGATCATCAGTGAGTGAACTAACTAAATCATAATTATTATATAAAGCTGTAATCTCCTTTTGTCCACCAATTTTTAGTAGTTCACCCTTAATAGTTTTTGAAGAAAAACCCACGCGAATTGGTTGATTATGAAAATATTCCTCTAAACGCTCTTTTGTTTTTACTAATTTATCATCTACTACTTGTCCTTGAGCTAACTTTTCTTTAATTTGACCTCTTATTTCATTATAAACTTCTCTAAACTGCGTTTCTATCTGAGAAAGAATTGTATTATCAAGATACCGGCCAGAATTCTCTTGTTCAAATATTATCACATCAGGAATTGCTTCAGACTGATTAATAATTTCTGCTACATCATAAGAAAAATCTTCAGTAAAAGTAACATTACTGTCAATTTGACTAAATTGTTCCTGCGCTTTTTCCCTAAACTCTTCTGAACTTTGAACTTGTATATTAAGAGATTGATTTTTTATTTTTTCTATATTCTTGCTATCAAATATATAAGTATCAATAAGTTTAATGCCATTATTTTTTAAATCTTCAAAACTATGCACTGTTGATACAAACTCATGCAAATCTGAAACAGCGCTTTCAATTATACTGCCTAGCTCATTATAAGATGTTATTTTTTTATATTCACCATTAACATACAAAATTGTTTCTCCATGTACCTGTAATTCGTTAACGGCATCAAGGAAATTTTCTCCATACTGCTGTAAACTTTTTGAAACACTTTGATCAAAAAAATCAGGATTTTCAACTTCTGAAAGAATATCTTGCATCCTTTGAACAAACTGCTCGGTTAATTTATTATATTCTTTTTGTTCAGTAATCACTCTTTCTAATGTATATTCTTTTAATTCTTTTTTATCTAATTCATCTTGTTCTTTATATATCAATTCTCCTTTATCTGTTACCTCACTAGCTGAAATTTCACTTCTTTTTGGAATTTCAAAACCATCCTGACCTTTATCAAAATCTGGAGTTTGGACTGGAATATCATTTTTTATTACTTCTTTTTTATTACTTCTTCTGGAATAATTGATTCATTCATAAAAATATTCAATAGGTTATTATACACCTAATTACAGAAAAAATCAACCCTGAGCGGGGTATAAATACCTACTTTATTATAACAAAAAACCCTCACCTAGGGCGAGAGCTTTCTGTTTTATAATCAAATGATCAAAATTAAAGTTGTAAATCGTCAACTGCGCTAGGAGCAGCTTCTTCAGTGACGGGAGTTTCTTTTCGCGGTCTTCGAGAACCTTCTGGTTCATCAATTTTTAAGTTAACACGAGCATTATTTCTTGCGCCAACAACGCGTAGCAAGGTTCTAATAGCTCTGACGGTCTGACCACTTCGACCGATTACCTGACCCATGTCTTCTGAGTTGATAAAAAGAGTGATAAGTACACCCATTTCATCAATTTTGCGTTCAGTTTTAACATCATCTGGATGATCAACTAACGCTTTTACAGTTTGTTCAACAAACCCTTGATCTTGTTCCATTGTTTTCTTGATTAATTCTTAGAAACAATTAGCTCTTTCAAAACAATTAGCTCTGGCAGTCCTATAACTTACCCGACCTGAAATGTTTAAAAAGTACGTAAATGTATAATATCACAAACATCCTATTTGTCAATAAGACATCATTAGATGTATAATAGTATGAGATGGTTATAAAATTATTTTGTAGCGAAATTTAATTCATTTCATACGAGACAAGGAAGACAAACAAAAATATTTGAAGCGTAGCAGTAGCTACGGTGAAAGTATTTTTGTGCTAGTCTAACAAAATCGCAGTTGGAATGAATAAATTGTAGTCAGAATAATTTTGTAACTATCTCAATATTAAAAAACATGGAGGAAAAAAATAAAAATTTATCAGCCACCAGTGTCCTAAATAATTACCTGCTAGAAGCGGTCCGATCAAGAGCGTCAGATATTCATTTTGAAGCTGACAATAACTTTTTACGCGTTCGTATGCGTATTGATGGCAGGTTAAAAGAAATTGGTAAAGAGAGTATGGAAACCCATTCGCAAGTCGTAGCTAGAATCAAAGTACTTGGTGAAGTTGATATGGGTGAAAAAAAACATAATATTGACGGACGTTTTCCAATAAAAATTTCAGGTGAGAATCTTGATATTAGATTCTCAGTCTTTCCAACTATTCATGGCGAGTGCGTCGTCCTTCGTATCCTGCACACTTCCAATATAGAATTAGGCCTAGAACCCTTGGGTATGAATAAAACCCAATTGAAAAATTTTATTGAGATGATTCACAAACCATACGGCTTATTACTGGTAACAGGTCCCAATGGCTCTGGCAAAACAACTACGCTGTACTCTGCGTTAAACTCAATAAACTCAATAGAAAAATCAATAACAACCCTGGAAGATCCAGTTGAATATCATTTGCCGCTCCTCAGGCAAACCCAAATTGACAAAGACAGGGACATAACTTTCGCTACTGGCTTAAGAGCATTGCTCCGGCAAGACCCTGATGTAATCATGGTGGGTGAAATTCGTGATCTAGAAACTGCAAAAATTGCGGTTCAATCTTCTATCACTGGGCATCTGGTCTTTTCCACCCTACACACCAATAATAGCATTGGCGCGATGATCCGCCTTTTAAATATGGGAGTTGAATCATTTTTGGTTGCCTATGCAACTCTTGGGGTGGTAGCGCAAAGGCTGGTAAAAAAAATATGTAGCGAATGCAAAGAAGCTTACATGCCGCCACCTGAATTGCTTAAAACTTTGGACATAGATAAACCGGTTGAATTTTATCGCGGTCGCGGTTGCGCCGCTTGCGATTTTACTGGCTACCGAGGACGAATTGCTATTTTTGAACTATTTATCATGACAGACGAAATCAGAAAATTATTATTGAAAAATGTTAGCTTTGAAGAAATATTTGAAGTTGCTCGAAATCAAGGCATGAAAACACTGCGCGAACACGGTATAGAAAAAATAATTGAAGGTATAACCACCCCTGAAGAAGTAATACTCATTACTGAAAGAAGGTAGTCTATAATCTATATTTATACAATAACAAGTAGGGACAGAGCATTGCTCTGTCCCTACATATTTAAATAAACTTAATTTTATTTTTTTTCTTCTTTCTTCGGCTCTGCTTTGGCATCTACAACTTCTTTTTTTTCAACTTCTACTTCTTTATCACTTTCTGTTGGAGCTGACTTTTCTTCCTTACCTTCTTCTTTCTTTTCAGAATCTTTCTTTCTAACTTGTAATCCGTGCGGCCTGGTCTTATCTCCAGTTATTACTTTTTGATCAATAAGTAAATTTTTTACAGTATCAGACATTTGCGCGCCTTGTGAAATCCAATATTCAATTCGGTCAACTTTTAAATCAACTTTCACTGGATTACTGCGAGGATTATAATACCCCAAATATTCCAAAACATCACCCCAAGGATCTTTAGTTTTTTCATTAATAATCAAACGATATTCCGCTTGTTTTTTCTTACCTACTCTAGATAAACGAATAGTTAACATAACTTTATAAATAATAGTTAATCGTGTTGAGCATGTGTGACGATTAATATAGAATTAATAATACTAAATTTTAAATTAATGTCAAGCTTTATTAGGTTTTAGATAATACATGCCTGCCGGCAGGCAGGTAGGCAGGGGTTGTGGGTTTTAAAAATTTAATAATTGGGGATTAATTTTCTGCAACCTAATCACTAAAACCTACCAACTAACAACTAATATCGATTTGCATATTCTTGAGCTTCTTCGAATTTAACTGACAATAAATTAGACACACCGTCATTACCCATAGTTATACCGTATAAAATATCAGCTTTTTCCATAGTAGCTCGATTATGAGTGATCACAATAAACTGAGTTTGCTTTGATAGTTCAGAAATAATTTCAGCAAATCGAATTGAATTAGCCTCATCAAGCGCAGCGTCAACTTCATCTAAAACAACAAATGGCGACGGATTATTGGCAATCATTGCACAAATCAAAGCAATAGAAGTCAAAGCCCTCTCACCTCCCGATAACATGCCTATGCCCTTCATTTTTTTACCTGGGGGCGTAGCTTTAATTTCTATACCTTGAATAACTTTTTTATATTTATAAAATTTTATCAATTCATCTTCATCCTCATTTTCAATAATATCAACACCTTCACTTTCACTTTCTTCATCAAATTCTTTTTCCTTTAGTTTATTATTTTCTTCACTCTTAATTAAAACCAATTCTGCTCGACCACCACTAAATAACATACGAAAATATCTATTAAATAATTCATTTATCTGAATAAAATTTTCAGTAAACTGCCTAGTAATTATTTCATCAAGCTCTTCAATAGTCGTCTTCAATTTTTCCATTGACTCAGTTAGATCGCCAACTTGATTGGTTAAAAAATCATGTTTTTCTTTAACCTCCTTATACTCATCAATTGCTTCCGGTTCAATTCCGCCAATCAATTCTTTTTTCTTTTTTAGATTCTCAATTTGTTCCAATATGCTAAAATTTTCTAAATCCTCATCAATAGTTGGCGAAATTTTTTGCCACTCATCAATAAGATTAGCAATAAATAAATCTAATTCCCGATGAACCTCTATTGATAAATCTTCTTGTTTGGTATCAAATCTAGCTAATTCAATGTTAATATTATTTATTTTATTATTCTCGTTATTGATTTTTTCTTGGACTTCCTGAATTTGAGTCTGTAATAACAACAGCTTATTCTTTTTTTCTTGCTCAACTTGATTAAATTGCTGCAGAGCCTTATTGGCGCCTTGCAGCCTTTCATCAACTTTAGATATTTTATCTTGCAAATCACTGGTCTTTTTTTGCAAATCTTCTGACAAATAATCTTGACTTTCTTTAATTAGACTGTCTAATTCTCTTTTTTCATTATCTAAAAGATCTATATTTTCTTTATTTGATAATATTTTTACTTCTAAAACATTTATTTTAAACTCAATATCTCTAATCTCATTTACCAAATTGTCCTTGCCGGCTAATAAATCAGCCAGCTGCCGTTTCAATTCTTCATGCTTTCGTTCTGTTTCAGTTTTATTATTGTCTGGTATATTGCTTATAATATTATTCAAAGAATCTCTAACATCATCAATCAACGGAATAAGCCTGTCAATCTCTTCTTTACTCTCAGTCTTGATAAAATCCTGTATCAATCGTTTTAATTTTTCCGAAGCTGATTCCAATGAAAATTTAACTTCGGAAAAACTTAAATTACCATTATTGTCATAATGAATACTGCTAATTTTTTCTTCAATTTTGTTGAATCTATCAATGATATTATCCTGACTATCTTGTTTAACTGATAAATTTTTTTGCAATAAATTCAAATCATTTTTCAAAACGCTTAATACCTTGTTATTTTTTGATAATAAGTCACTAACATCGCGTTGACGCTTGATTGTCCAAACCAAATCCCTACCGCCTGATTTCTCAATCTGTAAATCCTGCTTTCCTTCCAAAACAGCCAATTCCCTCAGTAATCCTTGTTTGATCTTTTGAATATTCTCATACTCTGCCTGTAATTCATTAAACTTATCTTCTCTTGAATCTTGACTGCCCAATTTTTTCATTTCATTGTTCAGTTCTAATTGATTGGATCCAAAATCTTCCATATTCTTCTGTAATTCCAGCTTTTCTTCTTTTAATTTTTGTTGAGCGCCAGAATACTCGCTCCAAAGACCATAATAATAATAATGCTGCAGAGCTTTCAATTTTATTTCTACCTCTTCTTTTTGTTGCAATCTTTTAACTTGCCTGGTCAAAGATCTTAAATGCGGACTAATCTCATTCAACATCAACTTACCTTGAGACATATTATCCCAGGTTCTTTCCAATTTATGCAGAGCTTGATCTCTTTTTATTTGATATTGTTTCACGCCAGTTGCCTCATCAAAAAAATCTTTTCTTTCCGCCGGAGTAGCGACCAATACAGAATCAACCTGCCCTTGTCCAATTACAGAATAAGTACGATAACCAATATTTGCTTTAGCTAATAATAAACTGATGTCTAATAATCTAGTTTTATTATTATTCAACAAATATTCTCCTTCGCCTGAACGATAAAATCTTCTGGTCAAAACCAATTCCGAATAATCTATAAGCGCTTTATTATCTTCATTATTTAAAAATAAAGAAGCTTCAGCTAATCCTAATCTGGATTTTTTATCTGAACCTGCAAAAATTACATCTTCTGATTTTTTTCCACGAATAGACTTCATTGACTGTTCACCCAAAACCCACCTAACTGCATCAGCTACGTTTGATTTGCCGCTGCCATTCGGTCCGACGATAGCTGTTATCCCTGAACCAAATTTAAGCTCGGTATTTTCAGCAAAAGACTTAAAACCGTTAATTTGTAGTTTTTCTAAAAACATGAAAATAAATTTTAAATTAACTAAAACCTAACACCCCCTGCCGGCAGGCAGGTATCACCTAAACGATTTGCCAAATAAACACGCCAATCATAATAACACCAATAATAATTTTAATAAAACTGCCGGCTAACAATCCAACAACACTGCCCATAGTAGCTTTCATAGCTAAGGGATGAGGTTTTCCGTCAATTAACTCGCCAATAAACGCTCCGATTAGCGGACCAAAAACTAAACCAAAAAAATTAAATATCACCACACCAAGCAATCCTCCTAAAATCGCTCCCCAAACACCTGACCGGGAAGCACCATATTTTTTTGCCCCAATACCAACGGCAAAAAAATCTATCCCTAAACTAATAAATACAACCGCTGCCATAATAATCGTAGATAATATAGTAACTTCTTGCCAAGATGTAACAAAACCATAAACCGCATAACTGACGAAAATCAACGACAAACCGGGTAAAAATGGAAATACTACTCCCAGCAAACCTATTATCATTACTATTAATACTATGATTAGTAAAATAATCTCCATATTTACCAAGATTTAATTTCTAAAGCCTCAGCCGCTGCCTTAACTTGAGCCTCTTGCTTGCTGCTGCCTTTACCTTCAGCAATTTTATTATTCCCCAAATACACACCTATTTTAAAAGTTTTATTATGATCTGGACCGCTCTCTGACAAAACTTTATAAACAGGTGTTACTCCTTCTTTTTCTTGAGCTCTTTCTTGAAAATATGTCTTTGGGTCTATATACAATTTATTATCTAAAATGTATGATAATTTATTTAAAACATGCTTATTAATAAACTTTTCTGTCGTTTTGTAGCCTTTATCCAAATATATAGACCCTATCAAAGCTTCCAAAGCATTAGCCAGAATATAATTTCTAGCTTTCAAATTTTTGTCTTTAGCCTCTCCTTTTGATAAATATAAATATTTACCTAAAGCTAAATTGTTAGCCACATCCGCACAACTAACACCGCTTACCAGGCTAGCGCGCCAATTTGTCAGCTCCCCTTCCGGACTATCATAATTGTGATACAAATAATCAGTTACCACCAATTCTAAAACAGCATCGCCTAAAAATTCTAGACGTTCATTGTTTGGCAAACCAAATTTTGGATGCTCATTTAAATATGATCGATGTACCAATGCTTGTTTTAATAAATCTTTATTGGCAAAGTTTACACCTATTGTTTTTTCCAACTTGCTCAAATCTTTTTCCATGAGATATCTCCTTTGTCAGACACATTCATTAATATTTTTGATCCAAGAGGATATTCGATAAATCCATTTTGACTGCTTGCTTGCAATGCTAAGGCACAGGCGTTGCAGGCGGGCAATTCCCAAATCTTGACACAACTTTTGAAAAATTCTACTCAAAATTTGAAAACTTCGCTACAAAAACGACTTACCGAACACTCTCTAAACAAAATAATTAGTGAATAGGAACGACTTAATAATAAAACGTACTTTACTTTATTTTATTTTGCTTTTAGCTTTTTGCCAAATTTCTCTTGCTTGATCATAACTCAAGACACCTTCCACTTCATCAAATTCATACCACCTAGCATCTTTCATTTCACCAACATTCTGAGCTGGAGTAATTTTTTCATCCAAAGCCTCAATCAAATACATAAAAACGGTTTTGGGATAAGGTTTATTATTTGGCTCTCTAACTGTAAGATCCAATTCACCAATCTTTTCACCAACTTTCAAATCTTTTAATCCAAGTTCTTCACCAATTTCTCTTTTAACAGCGTTTTCCGGCTCCTCATCTTTTTCTATATGTCCTTTAGAAAAAGTCCATCTATTATGACCATCTAAAATAAGAGCTATTTTGATACCATTAGGAAATTTCCGCCAAACTACTCCACCAGCTGAAAACTGCCTATCTCCAAGTGATGGTGTGTCCATTCCCTGTTTTTCTCCTTTCTCTTCCATTTTTTTATAAATGGAACCAAGCACCCCATTGATAAATTTGCCTGACGAATCACCGCCAAACGTTTTTGCCAATTCAATGGATTCGTTTATGGCTACTTTTGGAGGAATATCACGGGTATATTTCAATTCATATATACCAAGTCTTAAAACATTTCTGTCTATCACCGTAATCTGTTCAATTGGCCATTCTGGCGCATATTTAACAATTAAACTATCAATTTCAGGTATCTTTTCCACTACACCGTTAAGTAGACCTTCAGCAAAACCCTGATCGTCAAAATCAGGAGCAAATTCAACAAAATTATAACCAAGCATGCCAGCCAATTTATCTTTAGGCATGTTGTTAAAATCCCATTCAAACAATGTTTGTAATGCTAAAGTACGCGCTAAATGACGATTTGACATAATTAAAAATTATAACTATTTATTTTCTTTTTTAGCATTAAGCTTTGTCTTAATATCAAGTACTTGCTTGCCTTTATAATAACCACAGAACTCACACGCTCGATGCGACATAATCGGCTTTTTACATTGCGGACAATCTGATGTAGTTATTTTATCAAGTCCATGCTGAGATCTTCGTCTGCGACTTCTGCCACTAGTCTGTCTTTGCTTTGGTACACTCATAAATAAAAATTTAATTAGTTAATCTGTAAAAATAAAGTGAACTTCTTATAATCTACCAGTTTTTTTACTGTTTGTCAAAAGGAATATATTAATAAAGACAGGCTATTAACCTGTCTTTATTAATATATTACGATTTATACTTATTTCTTATCTTTATCTACATCAAGATCTAATTCTTGCTGATCTTGGTCATTTTTTTCTTCCTTTTCTTCTTGCTTGTCATTATCTTTTTGATCATCATCTTCCTCTTTTTCTTCACTGGCTTTTCTTCTCTCTACTATATACCAAATTATCAATATAACAACCATGACACCCAATATTATTAAACCAATTTTTCTATTCTTTCTTTCTTTTTCACTATCAGTAATTGTATCATCATCAAATGCTTGTTCTTCCTCAATATTTTCACTATTAATTTCCTCAATACTTGATATTTCACCCGTCACCTCAAGCTCTTTTGTTTTTTCCTCTTGAACAATAATATTTTCGGTATTTTCTTGGTCGCTAACAACTTTAACGCCAGTATTATCATCCACTTCAGTAATTTTTATACTACCTCCCATCTCTTCGCTGATTACCACATCCTTATCTTTATCAGTATCTTCCACAACTGTTTCATTCTCATTGTCGCCTTTGGTTAATTTTTGCTGCTCAGTTTTGAAAGAAAGTACACTGCTATTTTTACTTTGTCTGGTTCTGCCTTCATCTTGATAATAAGCCACAGCATAAACTTCATGAAGCCCATTTAACAAACCTTTTGATTTAAACCAAAAATTAGTAGTTCCAGAAGTATGATTGGGCACGACAAAGTCAGCATATAAAATATCATCTATAAATATTTTTACTGACATATTATTTTTTATTAAACCCCTGATCAAAATATGATCTTCAAATTGCTCTGGTTCTACTAGAATCGGCGCTGGCACTGGTGGTTTAACAGTAAAACCTAAAACTCCACCCGGCTCTGAATATTGGCCATTGTTCAACCCTCTAACTCTAAACTGATGAAATCCAGTTGGTAAATCTTCTTGTGGAGACCAACCAAAACTAGCTGTTCCTGATTCAGATGGCACCACTTTTGCCATGCCGACCGAGATTTCATCCACCAAAACCTCAACCTCAACCTCGTTTGGTGTCCAACCAACAACCCATGGCCGGTAAGAATTTTCTGATGATGGCACTACATTATAAATTTGCGGGGTTGGCACTTTAGCGCTTATTGAAAAGGCAAAAGCCCCACCAATAAAAATACATATAAATAAAAATATACTCTTCAATTTTGACATATTTGCCAATTAATTATTATTTACCAATAGACTCACTTTAATTTTTTTTATACTTTTATTCAAGTAGAAAACATGTGAAAAACCTGTTGATCTAACTAAAAACCGTTGATTGGTTGAATATTTTCATAATGGCAAATCTTTATTTTCTTACTGTTTTTGTCAATATAAACAGACATTACGTCAATACTATATTCTACTGTACCCAGCCAGTCTTTTGCTCTCATGTATTTTTGAGCTGCTAAATACAATCTTTTCAATTTATACTTGTGAACCGCTTCATGCGGACTGCCAAAATATTTGGAAGTACGCGTTTTCACTTCAATTAAAGCAACTTTACCATTCTTTCTCATTATTAAATCTATTTCCCCGCCAGCAACATAATAATTTTCTGATAAAACCTCGTATCCATTATCTGTTAAATACTTTTTGGCAAGCACTTGCCCAAAATAACCAACCTTTTGCTGATAAGTTAATTTTTCAAACTCCTCTAGATTTAAAAAATCAGCTATTTGGTAGCTGATACCACGCACTGATCTGTTATTCTTATTATTTCTTTTTTGGTAAATATTTATCATAAACTATTGCTTTGGCTTTAGCCTCTTTTTCCAACGGCTTTCTTTTCAAATACGCAATTATAATAAAACCAAACCAAACAATTGTTATTAACAAAAGTAATAATTGCCAAAAACGAGCTGAAAAAAATGGCACTCTTTGTTCTCGAAAAAACCATAAAATTAATTCCAAAAAACCCACGGTTATAAAACAAGAAACTAGTCTATTTATCAAGCCTGCTCTAATTCCACTAACATTTTTTAATTTAGTAACTATCTTTACAATTATCGGAGTAATAATAAAAAAAATTCCCAAACCCAATACAAAAAATCGTAAATCTTGCCACTCCCCAGGATTTAACAAAAACCAATAATCTAGTGTTAGTAATTTATTCATATTTTTTTAAATTCGTATAACCTTAAAAATAATTATTATTATAAACTAATTTTTTTCTAAAATTAATGCATAGTGATACTGACCAGGATTAAAAGCTTCCAATTCTGTTAACCCGCCCACCTCTTCTAATACTTGCCTGGCAGAATCTTCTGATATTCTATCATCTACTGGCGGTCCTATTGGAGTAGGTCTTTTAATCCAATCAATAATTGCTATTTTACCTTTTGGTTTAAGCAGTCTTAATGCTTCGCTCAAAAAATCTATTCTATTTCCTGACTGGTATAAAGTATGAACAATCAATATCAAGTCTAAACTCTCGGGATTTATTTTTGTTGCCCCAACTATTTCTAAATTTGACCAGACAGTCTTTATATTGAATAATTGGTGTCTTTGAGCTTCGCGATTAATTGTATCTAAAGAAGATTTTAAAATATCAACAGCATAAACCTGACCCTTGCCACCTACTATTTCAGCTACTGTTAAGCTAAAATAGCCATTGCCACAACCAAAATCTGCCACTCTCATTCCTGACTCGACTTTGATTTCTTTCAATACTTTCTCTGGGTCTAATAATTTATTCCCAGTTGCAATGGTAGTCATAAATGTATTTTTATTTATAAAAACTCTTAGTGAGATAGCTACAAAAGTTTCTACATTCATTTTACCAAAAAATCCAGAGTCATGTAAACAGGGGTTTTTAATTTTATTAAAATCAAAAAAACAAATCTGAAGCTGAATCCTTTGGCTACATGCTTCCCTATATTCTACATTCTATATACTAAGTTACGTGTTTCTGTATTGGCGCAAAACTCAATCGGTGATGTTTGGACACCCCGTTATCAATCAAATGTTGGCGGTGAAGGCTCGTACCATAACCTTTGTGCTTGTCAAAACCCCAATCACTGACAGTTTGATGTATTTTTTTCATCAAACAATCTCGATAAACTTTAGCCACAATAGATGCAGCTGCTATTGATAATATTTTAGTATCCCCGCCTTTTATTCCTTCAGTTGTAATATCTAAACCAATATCCTTAATATAATCTATTAATAAATAATCAGGCTTGTAGCTCAAATTTTTTACAGCCCGTCTCATAGCCAGCTTATTGGCCTTAGTCATGCCAATATTATCTATTTCTTTTGCGTTTACTACGCCCACTGACCAAATAAAATTTATTTTAATCAATTCAAATAATTCCTCGCGTTTCTTTGAGCTTAATTGTTTTGAATCCTTAATATTATAAACAAACTTAGGAATTTTAGACTTAGTATTAAAAATCATGGTTGCGCCAGCTACAATCGGACCAGCCCAAGCGCCTCGTCCAGCTTCATCAACACCAACAATAACCTTATAACCTTGCTTGATTAATTTTCTTTCATATTTTAAATCCATACTTTTCTGTATTTACTCCTAATTGATTATATCTTAATCTAATATTTTTGTATAAATGTTTACAACCTGTTTATAAATTATTAAGAAAACTTGTATAAAATATGCATAAATCTATATTTAATGGTTAATAAAATGATACTAACTGCGCTTCACTATTTTTTACTTAAAATTAGCTAAAAAAAATAGATTGACACTATATTTCATAATAGTTAAATTTAATTTGGGTAATTGTAATTTCAGAATTTACATTTATTTATACCTGTATATTTTATTACAACTACCCTTATAAACAAAAGCGTATGAGATTTAAAAAGAAATTCAAAACGCTCTTTGTCTGGAGGAGAAATTGTCGTAGTATTATTCGCAGTTGGAAAATTAAGACACCTAAAAAGATTTCAACAAATTTTTCCAGAAATTATTTTTCTTGGAAACATCAAAAGAAAAAATTTCGGCATCCGAATTTTTACCTTCGTTTTGATTCTTCAGAAAAGGATAAAAAAATTTAATACTTCAAGCCCTTATGGTTTGGCATGAGCCATAAGAGTTTGAGCAAAAATCAGGGCACGGACAAGCATGGGGAATAAAACACTCTTTCGCCCTGATTTTTGTTTTGCTTAACTGGTATTAAATGTATAAACCTACTTATCAAAAACCAGAAAAACCCAAATTCTCCCGGGCTTTTTTTAATACGAAAAGGAACAGGCGTGCCTGTTCCCTACAAATATTTAATATTCTATTCTTCTACTGACGAATCTCCATATTCTCAGCAATGCGCTGAACCGCCAGTATAAACGCTGCTACCCGTAAATCAACCCTGTATTGCTCTTTTATTTTCCAAACTTCATTAAAAGAATCTTTCATTATCTTTTCCAGTTTCTCGTTTACCTCTTTTTCACCCCAATAATAATTCTGTTTGTTTTGCAGCCATTCAAAATAAGATACAGTCACTCCGCCGGCATTAGCCAACACATCTGGGACTACTATTTTATCTTTTTTGTTTAGTTTAACATCAGCTTCTGGGGTAACACCGCCGTTAGCCATTTCCAAAATAACTTTAGCTTTAATGCGCCCAGCATTTTTCTCAGTAATAACACTTTCTAACGCCGCCGGCACTATCACGTCCACTGGCAATTCCAGAATCTTGGCATTGGATATTTTAGTGTAATTTTCGCAATCACACACACTGCCAATACAATAACAACCATTATTAAAACCTTGGTCTTGTTTCTGTTTTAAAAGATTTTTTGGATTCATTCCTTGATGTCTTTTGTCATAAATACCACCCCGGGAATCTGAAACTGCCACCACCCGATAACCAGCGTTATGCAAAAACTCTGAAATAAAATATCCAACATTACCAAAGCCCTGCACAGCTACGGTAGTTTGAGTTGGTTTTCCGCCCGAGGCGGATCCGCCTTTGGCGGATAATTTTTTAGCAAGTTCCTCAAATACAAAAAATCCACCTAAGCCCGTGGCTTCAATTCTCCCCTTTGATCCGCCAAGTTCTAGAGTTTTACCAGTAAAAACTCCTAAGTCATTATAACCTTTGATTTTTGAAAACTCATCAACCATCCAAGCCATAATCTGCGGATTAGTATTCACATCAGGCGCTGGCACATCTTTGTCTGAACCGATAAAATCTTTTAATGCCAC